>NZ_JAFOIN010000027.1:0-11604 GCF_017421385.1 Ruthenibacterium sp.
CGTTGTCCTGGCAGATGCGGTTCCAGCAGGCTCCATACCGCATCGCTGATGTCGTGGCGTTGTTGTTCATTGCTCATGGGAACACCTCTTTCGGCTCTCTTGCTCCCATTATACCATATCGCTCGTGTAAACACTATTTAGCAAAAGAATTTGTATTAATCACGTCTAATGCAAACCATCCGGCCTTTGATGTAGATGAAAGCAATCTGCATATCATACGCCAAAATGGTCCCTCACTGAAAGAGGCACTTGCTGAACTCAAATCAGAATACGGTTGTGAAAGAATAACGATACAAAGCGGAGGTACGTTAAACAGTTTATTTCTTTATGAAAAGTTATTCGATTATATTGATATCGTCATCGCCCCTGTTTTGATCGGCGGCAAAGATACGCCCACACTCATTGACGGAAAATCCCTGTTGTCCGAAAGTGAATTATCAAAAATTGGCGTGCTGAAGCTGCAAGAATGCATGGTTTTGAAAAAGTCGTATTTACGATTGCGTTATAAAGTGATCCACTGACCAAATCCCGATTTATCGGGATGCACCTGAAAAAAGCACGCCAAAGCTTCCCTTGCGCAAACAGGGCTTTCAGCACCAGCCCGCCGCCTTGAAGCAGGCTTCCGCCATAACGCCGGCTCTGTCTTTGCTGCGGAGCGCCTGCTCCAACTTCTTGCGTACAAAAGGCCGGGCACCCCTTTCGGATACCCGGCCTCATTTTTTCAAAAGCCTTTGCAGCGCGGCGTCGTCCAGCAGGTTCACGGTTTCAAACTTTCCTTTGTAAAATACGGCCCAGTTGTTGAAAACACAAGGCAGCTCCTTCGCCTTTTGCAGCGTATCCACCCGGACGAGGGACAGCGGCACGCCGTTCGCCCCGCAGTACCGTTCCACCCGCTCCACGCGCTGAAGGATATACGGGCACTGCATATCGTAGAAGACCGTCAGCTCCTTGTTTTCGATCTGTTGCTTTTTCGCATGGGGCGCAAAGCGGGGCTTTGTCCCGTCGAAGGAAAGCGCCAGCAGCTCATAGCCGTTTGGCGCAGTATCCACTGTCCGAAAACCGAATTTTTTTGCAAAGGCCTGGTCTGAAAGCCATGCCTTTTGCTTTTCCGCGCCCAGCATGCACACGCCGGACTTTCCTTTTGCCCGGGCGTCGGCCAGACAGTATTCCATCAATGCCCGTCCGTAGCCTTTGCCCTTGCTTTCCCCGCAGACCCACAGACAGTAGATATAGTAATAGCTGTCTCCCAGCACCGGCGTCCATGCGGTTTCAAGAGGGGCGTATTCGATGAATACCGTAGCCTTTGCGTTCAGCTTGCGGAAAATGTGGCCCTCCTTCAAGCGGTCCGCCAGCCACTGCCGTTTCGCTTCCACGCCCGGATGCGCTTTTTTGCTGCGTATGATGCAGCACAGATGTTCGCCGTCCAAATTTTCCGGCGTCAGGTTTATAAATCCGGCGTCCATGGCTTTTCTCCGCCTTTCCGTTTTTCTTTCAACAAAAGCCGCTGCGTTTGCAGCGGCTTTTTGGCCTGTCTTCTGCGATTCAGCCCCGGTAAGCCCTGCGCAGCAGCAAGGCTGCCGCCACGGCCAGCGCAAGCGCTGCAGCCAGCACGCACGCCCACAGCAATGCGCCCGTGGCCACGCCCGTCTGGGGCAGAGCCGCGCCGGAAGTTGTGTCCTGCGCGGGCACGGCCTCCCATTTTGCATACAAAATGGTATCCTGCTCCACCGTGTCCGCGGCAAAGTCCCAAGCGTCCGTCCGCGCAGCGTCCCTGTACCAGCCCTCGAACGTATAGCCCTCCCGCACCGGAGACGACGGCTCGGCGATGCGCGCGCCCTGCGTCACATTTTGCAGCGCCTCCACGGCGCTTCCGCCGCGGCTGTCGAAGGCGACGGTATATGCCGCCGGCTCCGGCTGCGCCTGAGACGACGGGGGCTGCGCCTGTACGGCCGGCGCGGACGAGGACTGCGCCGCAGACGAACCGGAGGCAGGCGCGCCACCCACCCGCAGCGCGGGAATGCCGCCGTTCAGCGCAAATACCGTCACGGCGCAGGCAAGCGCCAGCACCAGCATCAGCAGTGTGCGGCGCAGCACGCGGCGGCGCTTTTCCCGCCGCAGGTATTCCCTGCTCCATGCAAGCTGGCGCTCGGCCTCGGTGCCCTGCCGTTCTGTTTTCCTGCGCATGCCGCAGCCCTCCTTTCACGCCCCCGGAACGGGGCTTTTCTGCTTTTCCTTACGCCAGCGGGATGAGCTTCGCGCACACCACATAGCGCAGGTCGTTTGTTTTCGACGTACAGGTGCACAATGTGAGCACCCTGTCTCCCGGCGCGGGTTCCACCGGCGAGATGATATCCGACTGCGCGCGCACCCGCTCCGCAAATGCCGCCATCCCGTCCGCAGAGGTGAACTCATGCACGTATGGGTACGCCCGCTCCTGTACCACGAACGCACCGAATACCCAGGCCGTGTAGCAGCCGCCGGGCGTATGCAGCGTGAACGTGGGATTTTTTTCAAAGTATTCCTGCTTCTGATACCGCAGCAGCGGTGCGAACACACCGCCGCCCGTATCCATATGATGGCCGAAAATAAAAGACTGGTCGTCGGAAAAGGACGCGCTGTTGGCGCTGTCCAGAAACGCCGTGCCCAGCATGTTCCGCGTCCCGTCGGGCAGATGGTCCAGATAATAAATGTTGTCCGCCCCTTGGGCCACAGGCGTATCGATGTCCCCTCCGCAGCCTGTCAGCCAGGCCGTCACGGCCGGATAATCCCGGCGCAGCGTCTCAAAGTCCACAGGGCAAGCATGGGCGGGCATTTCCGCCCCGTCTGTGCCCGCCGCGCTCTCACCGGCAGCAGACACGGCCGTCTGCTGCATTTCCCGCGCCAGCTGCGCCGCACGGGCCGCGTCGCCGTACACGCGCCACAGCCGCCACCCGGCAAAAGCCGCCAGGGCCAGCAGCGCCGCCAAAACGGCCCAGAGCAGCACACGGTACGCACGTTTTCCGCGCGGCATCGCACCGCCCCCTTTTCTGCCGTGGAGCGCCGCGCCGCCGCGCATTTCGGCATACTATCCTGATTTTTCATTGTACACGCCGCCGGGCCCGCCGTCAAGCGGGAGTCCATGGAAAATCAAGGCACGCGGACAAAAAACGGCCGGGCGTTTCCTGCCCGGCCGGAATCTATCCTCAGCTGCGCCGTTTCCCTGCTGCGCACACGGCTCTTACCGCTTTGCGACGGGCAGCCAAACCTCAAAGCTGCTTTCTCCGGACAGGCCGTCGTCCAGGTACACTTCGAGATCCGGCGCCTGGCCCCACTCGTAGCCCGAGCCGGGCAGCCATTCCGAAACCACGCGCTTTTGCAGCTCCTGCATGGCGGCGGGCATGGAACCCCGGCCTGGAAATACGGCCCAGGTACAGGCGGGCACCACATATTCGTGCATTCCCTCGGGCGCAGGACGTGTGCTGGCCACAGCGATGTAATAATAATTTTCCGCGTCCGGCATACAGGTGCTGACGCCCAGAATCCCTTTCGGTGCGGCGTCCATCAGCAGGCATAGGCGCGGTATGGTGCCGGACGCCGCCGCTTCGCCCCAAAATTCCGGCACCCGACGGAACGAATCCTCGAAATCCGGCAAAAGCGGTTCGCGCACGCCCACGATACGGAAGGCTTCTTGTTTGATGATACGGTAATCCATTTCAGCTTCCCCCTTGACGGTGATCTTGAAGCTGATACGGGGATATGCTTTCAGGGGTGCGCCGTCCCTCTGCGCTGCAGACGGCGAAACGCCGTGCACGCTTTGAAACGCGCGGTTAAACGCCGTCGGAGACTCATAGCCATACCGCAGCGCCACATCCAGTACCCTGCCTCCGTTCTGAAAGTCGAACGCGGCCAGCGTCATCCTGCGGCGGCGCAGATATTCCGAGAGCGGCACCCCTGCGATATACGAAAACATCCGGCCGAAATGATAGACCGAGCAGCACGCCAGCCGTGCCGCGTGCTCCATATCCGCCGTACCGGCCAAATTCGCTTCCAGATATCCCAGCGCGTCGTTCATTCTGTCCAGCCATTCCATCCATATCAGCTCCTTGCATCCATCATAGCAGGGCCGCACCCGGCGCGTCCTCTCATTTTTTGCAGCAAAATGCGAGGCGTTCCTGTTTTGCCTCCGTCCCCTGTGTGCGCCGCACAGCCAGCGCCCGGAATTTCGCCGCCTTCGGGATGCACGTGGCTGCGAAGAGCGCCGCTGCGCCCCGGCCCGCCTTTTTGCGCCAGCGGCGCGGTACGGCCAGCCCCAGCAGAACGCCCAGAGCGAACATACAGCACTTCAACTCGGCCAGGTCCCGCCAGCCCACCTGCTTTGTGTAATCCTCTGCCGCCTCCAACAGGTTTTTCATCCGCCCACACCTCCGCTTTATTTTCTTTCAGTATAACAGAAAGCAGGCGGAGCGCAACCATATATGCTATACTATTGATAAAAACGCCGGGCCCCCGGCCCGCAGGCAAGGAGGATACAATGAACGAAGTTACGACTGCCCAAATGAAAGAACTGGAGCGCCTGGCCGACGCGGCTGGGCTCCCGTACCCGCGCATGATGGAAAACGCGGGCGCAGCCGCCGCCCGGGAGCTGATGGCCCGCGTGCCGGGCCTGAAAGCCGCGGCGGTGTTCTGCGGCAGGGGCAACAACGGCGGCGACGGGCTTGTGGCGGCGCGCCGCCTGCAAGACGCCGGTGTGGAGGTGATAGCCGTTCTGGCCGAGGGCGAGCCGGCCACACCGGACGCCGCCGCCAACCGGGAAGCCGCGCAGGACCGGGGCGTGCATATACAGACGCTGGACGGCCTGACGCTGCAGGACGAGGTTTTCATCGCCCGGGCGGACGCGCTGGTGGACGCAGTATACGGCACGGGCTTTCACGGCGCTCTGCGCCCGGCGGGACAGCGCGCGGCCGCAATGCTGAACAGCGGCCGCTTTGTGCTGGCGCTGGACGTTCCAAGCGGCGTGTGTGCGGACACCGGCGAAACGGCCGAAGGCGCGGTGCGCGCGCATGTCACCGTTGCTTTCCACGCGCCCAAACCCTGCCACCGGCTGGCAGCGGAGCAATGCGGCACGGTCGTCACCGCAGATATCGGCATTGGTGCAGCGTTGGGCGAGGAATAAGGTCTGCGGCATTCTTGTAAAACCTGTGCCGCGCTTATCGACTTCCCCGCGCCGTTGTGCTATAATCGGCTTGTTTTGAAAAAAAGGAGTGTATTTCGGCGTGGGCATCAAGAGGATCGGCGGAGGGATGGCCGTGAACCAGATCACCGAGGGAGTGATCTGGAAGCAGCTGTTGTATTTCTTTTTCCCGATTTTGTTCGGTACATTTTTTCAGCAGCTTTACAACACGGCGGACGCCGTCATCGTGGGGCAGTTCGTTGGTACGCAGGCGCTGGCCGCCGTGGGCGGCGCTACGGGCTCTCTCATCAACTTCTTCGTCAACCTGTTCGTGGGGCTTGCCTCCGGCACGACAGTGGTCATCGCGCAGGCGTACGGTGCGCACGACGCAGAGAGCGTCGGCGGTACGGTGCATACCTCGGTGGCGCTGGCTCTGGCCGCGGGGCTTGGCCTTACGGCAGCCGGCGTGGCGGCCGCGCCCTGGGCGCTGAGCGCCATGGGCACCCCGGCCGACATCATGGACTTTGCCCTCATCTATCTGCGCGTTTACATGCTGGGCACCATCCCGTCCTTTTTGTATAACGTGGGTTCCGGCATCCTGCGGGCCGTGGGCGACACCCGCCGCCCGCTGTACTTCCTCATCATCGCGTGCCTGGTGAACATCGCTCTGGATGTTGTGCTGGTTGCGGTGCTGGGCATGGGCGTGCTGGGCGCGGCTTTGGCCACCATCCTTTCCCAGGGCGTGAGCGCGGTGCTGGTGCTTGTGTCGCTGACGCGCGCGGAAACGGTGTACCGGCTGGATTGGAAGCAGGTGCGCTTCCATGGACGCCTGCTGGGGGATATCCTGCGCGTGGGCGTGCCTGCCGGGCTGCAGTCGAACATGTACGCCATCTCCAATATCCTCATTCAAACAGCCATCAACGGCTTCGGCACGGCCACAGTGGCGGCCTGGACGGCGCACGGCAAGGTGGACGGCTTCTTCTGGATGATATTGGGCGCGTACGGTATTTCCATCACCACCTTTGCCGGGCAGAACTTCGGCGCGCAGAAGTACGACCGCATCCGCAGGAGCGTACGGGTGTGCCTTGCGCTTGGCTTCGGCAGCGCTGTGCTGATGAGCGTGCTGTACTGCTCTCTGGCGCCGTATCTGCTGGGCCTGTTCACCAGGGACGCCGAGGTGGTGTCCATAGGCCTGGACATGGTGCGGCAGCTGGTGCCGTATTACTTCACATATGTCTGCATTGAGATCCTGGCCGGCGCGGCGCGCGGATGCGGCTGCTCACTGGCGCCGATGCTGATGACCTGCGGCGGCGTATGCGTGCTGCGCGTGGCTTGGATCTTTATTCTGCTTCCGCTGCGGCCCGAACTTTCCACCGTGCTGGTGAGTTATCCGGCCAGCTGGGTGTTCACCAGCGTACTGTTCATTTTTTACTATTTGCAAGGAGGCTGGCTGCGCGGACGCATCCGTAAGATGGGCTATGCGCCCGAGGAGCGCGGCCGCAAAAAAGAAGCCGGCGCGCACTGACGGAGTTTGCGCCTTTCCGCAACAGACAAAAGCACAGGGCCTTTGGCCCCGTTCGCCGCGCACGGCGCGGGGTTATTTTAAATGAAAAAGGGATTCACCACCCCTTTTTGGCGGCATTCGCCGCGTGGCTTGCACTTTGCTGCGCAAAGATGCATGGCTTTGCCACCGCCAGCTTTTTCCCCCGGACTTTTCTTTTACCTCTTTATCTTTTTCGACAGTCTGAAAAGCACAGGGGCAGGTCTTTACCTGCCCCTGTGCTTTTCCTTCCTGCGCTGAACGCGCAGGGCAAAGCGCCGCTCCCGGTCCGCCTGCTCCTGTTCCCGGCGCGCGGCGGCACGGGCCTGTTTGCCGGCACCGCGCGCCAGTGCCAGCGCCTGCTGCGCCTTCGTTCCCACGCCTTGTACGGCAAGGGAACGCCGGGCCATGCGCCGGGCACGCTTCGGGTTTTCCTCCCGGGGCCTCCGGACATCCGCCAGCGGGGGGCCAAAGTGCAGCTGCGCCCAGTTTTGCAGCATCCACTCATAGATCTCGCCGTCTTTCGGCTCCGCCCCAAACACCACACGGCAGGCCGTAAGGCCGCCCGGTTCCTCCCGCTCGTACACGCCTACCCAGAAAGGGTCCTCAAAAAACACGGTAAACGACGCCCGAGACTTCTGCATCCGTCTCTTCCTCCCTTTAGAAAATCCTTGCAGGGAACGGACGACCCGGGAGGGAAGGTTACTGACAGGGCATGCACCCCGCGCGCGGACTACCGACCGCGCCGTGTTTTTATCTCTGCCGTTTTATTATACTGCGCGCTGCGGCACTGTACAAGAACCGTTCATTCCTCTGCCCGGCAAACGGGGAACAGCACGCCCGTCTCCAGTTCCTCCGGGTCGTGCACCATGGCCTCGTCCTTGATATACCGTTCAATGGCCGGACCGCAGACTTTATATTCCGGATGATGCGCCACCCACCCACACAGGGCATCATATGCATACTTGATATTCTCATATGGGCCAGTATGCGTCACAGCCGCGAACGTGCCCGCCGGGATCACCGACACATTCGGTCCGTCCGCGTCTACAGCCGCCTGTGCTTCAACATCCATATGCTCATAAGAAAACTCCTCTCCGTGGTACCGCGCCTGTGTGGGGCCGGTACGCCGCACACCTGCCCGCTTCATTTGCGCGCGCAGTTCCGCGAACAGGTCGTGCATCTCTCCAATCTGAATGGTCCGCCGGACACTGAATACCTTCTGCGCCGGAGCCTGCATTAAGATTACATGATAAGTATCGTTTGCCATGCTGGTTCCCTCCATTTGAACGATGGCAGCTTCCATCCGGCGGATGACCCGGCGCATCTCGTTCAATTGGGCATACGCGCTTATGCGCCTCACATGGATGCGGTGTGCCAGTTCTGTTTCCGGCAGCAAAAGCAGCTCCTTCACTTCTGCCAGTGTAAAGCCATAACTCTTGAGCGTCTCGATCTTTGCCAGCGCCGGCAATTGGCCGCCTGTATAATAGCGGTATCCGTTTTCACCCATATGCGCGGGGCGCAGCAGCCCCATTGCATCATAATAGCGCAGGCTGCGTGCCGAAACATGCGCCAGATTGGAAAATTCGCCGATGGTATACATGCCGTTTTTCTCCTCTTCCGCCCGTTCCCGGGAACGGGCACGTATGGACCGGTCCTGTAACGACTATATACCTTGCCACAGTGACAAGGTCAAGGCTTTCCGAAAAAATTTTTTTGCTGCTCCGTTTTGCCGCGTCGTCTTTCCGCAGCGGACGTGCCGGAATTTTGTTTTCCGTTTCCGTTGGCTGAAACGGTAAAAAATAAGGCAAACACAAAAGTGCCTGCCTCAGCTTATTAAAAGCTTCCTTTTCAGCGCATTGACGCAGAAAACCGGTGCCGTTCATCCCACGCCCCGCACGCGCATGCTGCGCAGGTACGGCACCTCCAGCAGCAGCATACAGAGCCATCCCGCAAGGCTGGCCCACGCCACGGCTGTAAGCCCCATGCGGGGCACCAACAGATACACGAACACAACGCGCACCGATATCTGCGTGAACGTGCCTGCCAGAGTGATCTTCATATCTCCCAACCCGCGAAAATACCCCTGCAGGCCGTTGGTGTACGCAGGCAGCAAATAGAAAAACGCCATGAGGAACAGATAGGACGCACCCAGTGCCACGGCGCTTTCATCCGCCCCCACGAACAGGCGCATGATAGGCGCGCGCAGCGGCAGGACGACGCAGAACAAAAGCATCCAATATCCGGTCTCCACCATCAGCCCCCGGGACAGGCCCATGCGCATACGCCCGTATTCCTTCGCGCCCCGGTTTTGGGAGACAAATGTCATCATCCCCGAGGAAATGCTTTGCTCCGGCGTAAACGCGAAATCATCCACCCGGCTGACGGCGTTGAACACCGCGATGGCCTCTACGCCGAGCCCGTTCACACAGCCCTGGATCAGCAGTTTTCCCACCGGCTGGCAGGCCTGCTGCAGCGCCGTTACGCTGCCCTGCTGCAGCGTCAGCTTCATCAACATCCTGTCCGGCCGCAGCTCTGCTCTGGTAAGGCGCAGCGCAGCAAGATTACGCTCTGTATAAATAACACATAAAATTGCAGAAAGGCTTTCGGCGAGGACGGTGGCAATTCCCGCGCCCACCGCACCCCAGTGCAGGCCTGCCACAAACGCCACGTCCAATCCGGCGTTGAGCACCGATGCCAGCGCCAGAAAACGGATGGGGGTGCGGGAATCGCCCACACTGCGCATGGCCGCCGCGTAAGCGTTGTAGACAAAGGTAAACGGCATACCCAGAAAAATGATGCACAAATATGCCCGGGCCTGCGGAAATATCTCGTCCGGAACGTTCAGCAGGCGCAGCAGCGGCCCGGCCAGCGGCAAGCCCAGCGCCAGCACCGCCGCCGAAAAAAACAGTCCCAGAAACAGCGTGGCCGCAAATTCCCGCCGCAGCTTCTCCGTATCCCGCGCGCCGAAATATTCGCTCATCAGCACCGATGCGCCGATGCAAAGCCCCGAAACGCCCAGGATGATGATGTTCATTACGGGGTTGGCCGTACCCACGGCCGCCAGGGCGCCGGTGCCGGCAAAGCGCCCCACGACGATGGAGTCCACCGCATTGTAGGCAAGCTGGAACAGATTGCCCAGAATGATAGGTACGGAAAAGCTCACCAGATGGCGCGTTACATTGCCGCGCGTCATGTCCCGAATCATGCATCAGCCCTCCCCGGCGCGGCCCGCGCCGCGCCCGTATGCTTTTCAGTATAGCGGAGCGGGCACGGGTTTTCCATTGTGATTGCAAGGCATTTTCCGCTGAGCCTTGCGATTTTTGCTCAATTTCCGCCGGAAGCGGCCGCGCCCCGCCCGGCTTTCAGCCGTGCGGGGCGTGTTTTCGGTCTGCATTAAGCGAGATGCGCGCCGTCAAATACGGCTTTGGCCGCGCTCTGCGCCGCCAGGACTCTGTCGCACCAGGTGTCGAACTCCGGATCCGGCGTTTGCAGCTCCGGGTGCGCCAGCAAATATTCCACCGCGCCGCGGATACCCTGGGCCATGGAAACGCGGGGCGCGAAATCCGGCACGAGCCGCTTGATCTTGGTGTTGTCAAAGCGTACGTTGGCGGCCTTGTCGCCCAGCAGCGGACCTTCAAAATCATAGCCCGCGGCCCGGCCGCATACGGCCAGGAATTTGCTGGCGACATATGCCGCGCACAGCGGCGCACCCATGGCTGACGCGAGCACCGCGTAGATCTGGTTCCACGTCATCCCCTCGTCGGTGGTGATGTGTACCGCAGTGCCCAGCGCGTGGGGGTTACCCATCAGACCCACAAAACCCACGGCAAAATCATCGGCATGGGTGGCCGTCCACAGCGACGTGCCGTCGCCGGGGATGATAACGGGTTTGCCCGCCCGGATGCGGGCCAGCGTCTGCCAGCAGCCGCGTGCGCCGTGCAGCGCCACCACGGCCTTGCCGCCGCAATAGGTGTGGCTGGGGCGCACGATGGTCACCGGAAAGCCTTCCTCCCGGTACCGCTCCATCAGGAAATTTTCGCAGGCGATCTTATCGCGGGAATACTGCCAGTAAGGGTTTGCCAGGGGGGTGCTTTCGGTGATGGGCAGCGCGGCCACGGGCTTCTGGTATGCCGACGCGCTGCTGATAAAAATGTACTGGGCCGCGCGCCCCGCAAACAGGCGCACGTCACGCTGGACGTCCTCCTCGGTAAAGGCGATGAAATCCACCGCCACGTCGAACCGCTCGTCTCCCAGTGCGGCCTTCACCGCAGCTTCGTCATGGATGTCTGCTGTAAGCACCCGCGCGCCCCGGGGCGCGCGGGCCGCGTTGGTGCCGCGGTTGAGCAGCGTCAGTTCCCAGCCGCGGGCCAGCGCCAGAGCGCCGACGGCTGTGCTGATGACCCCCGTGCCGCCGATGAACAATGCTTTCATGGGTCGTCCCCCTTTTTTGTGATGCTTTCGCCGTGCCTGCCGCGCAGTCCGGCGTTATGATTTTATTGTAAAGCGCCCGCGGACAAAAAGCAAGCGCGGAGGCCTTGCGGCCTCCACGCCAGCTTGGTGAAAAAGCTTCGCTTTTGCGCCAAGCTGCCTACGAACAGGGCCTGCGGCCCCGTTCGCCGCGCACGGCGGCCTTCGGCGGGCGCTTCGCTCTACACGCCTCGGCACTAGCCCTGCGGGGCGTCGCGGGGTTATTTTAAATGAAAAAGGGGTTCTCCACCCCTTTTTCAAGCTTTTTCCCAGGACGCTTCTTTTCCTTCTTTGCCTTTTTCGAAGTGAATTGTCAAACTAAGTGCAACAGGAATTGAGCTCGAAGTCCCATAATTCCTGAGCAGAATGGAAGTACAGAACTTTGCGAGGCCTGGCGTTCAACAACGCCAGGTTTCGTTTTAATGTGGCGGGAGCAACACGGGAA
>NZ_JAFOIN010000028.1:0-3120 GCF_017421385.1 Ruthenibacterium sp.
CGTTGTCCTGGCAGATGCGGTTCCAGCAGGCTCCATACCGCATCGCTGATGTCGTGGCGTTGTTGTTCATTGCTCATGGGAACACCTCTTTCGGCTCTCTTGCTCCCATTATACCATATCGCTCGTGTAAACACTATTTAAGAGAAATGGTCCCATTTTTCCCTTTCGCGCTTTCCCCTTTGCTTCCCCGCGCAAAAAGAGCCCGGCGCGCTGCTTTCGCGGCGCGCCGGGCTCATTTTGCTGCCGAGCAATAAACCGTTCATCCGGATGATGGCTTCCCGCTTTTTCACTCGTGCGAAAAAGGCGTGCTCAGTCCTGCACAGGGAACAGCACCGTGAAGGTATTGCCGTCCGGCGCGGCCGTTACGGTGACGCTGGCGCCGTAATTGGTGGCGATGTGCTTCACGATGGCAAGCCCCAGCCCCGTGCCGCCCGCCGCCTTGCTGCGGCCCTTGTCGATGCGGTAGAACCGTTCAAAGATACGCTGGGCGTATTCCGGCGCAATGGGCTCGCCCGTGTTGAACACGCGCAGACACGGCGCGCCGTTCTCGTTCGTGAGGTTCACTTCCACGCGGCCGCCCTGCCGGTTGTACTTGACGGCGTTGGTGATGAGGTTGCCCGCCAGCTCGCTCATCTCCCGGTGGGAAGCCGAAAGCACACAGGGCTGCGTGGTGCACGAGATGCTCACCTTGCTGCTTCTGGCAAATTCCGCCGCGTCCGAGCAGCACTCGCTCACCACGGCGGCAAGGTCCAGCACCTCCCGCTCAAAGGTAATGTCGCCGCTTTCCAGGCGGCTGATCATGATGATATCGCTGATGAGGCTGCTCATGCGCATCGTCTCCTTGAGGATACGCTTGGAGATCGTCTCCTGCTTGTTGCCGCCCAAGGGCATATCGCTGCACAGCAGCTCGGCAAAGCCCTTGATGGAGGTGATGGGCGTTTTCAGCTCATGTGAGGCGGATTCAAAGAAATCCTGCCGCATCTTGGCCGCGTTGCGCTGCGCCGTCACGTCCGAGATAATGATGATGGCGCCGCCGTCGATGGCGCCCGTGTCCTCGGGCTTCACGCGGCTGATGTTCACCTCGCCCTTGCGCTTATCGGGCAGCGGCATATCCACGGCCACGTGGCCGCCTTTTTTCAGCACCGCCGCCACGCCGTCGATGAGCGGGATGTTGCGCGTGGCGTGCAGGATGTTCTTGCCCTGGGCCTCGTTTTTTTTCACACCGAACGCGCGGCACGCCGACGCATTGATGAGCAGGATGTTCTGGTCCGTATCCAGCAGCACGAAGCCCTCGTTCATGTTGTCCAGGATATAGTCGATCTTCGCCTTTTCCCGCTCCAGGCGGCGCATGTTCCGGGCGATCTCCTCCGACATGCGGTTGATATCGCCCGCCATGGCCTGCAATTCCTCATAAGGGTATTTCTCCGGCTCCAGCCGTGCGCCGCCCTCCTGCACGTTTTTCAGGCTTTCGGTAAAATCGGAAATCGGGTCCGTCACGGTTTTCGCCACGCGCGTGGCCACGAACGCCGCCACTGCAAAAGCGACCAGACCGGCGCCCAGCAATGCGGGCAGCAGGCTTACAAGGTCCCGCAAAAAGCCGTTGTACTGCATGGCCACACGGATATACTCCCCGCCCTGCGTGCGCACCGCCGCATACATCAGGCGGGTGCCGAGCGTCTCGCTGGGGCGCACGGAGATGCCCACACCCGCGCCCTCTGCCGCTTTCAGCTCCTCGCGGCCGGCGTGGTTTTCCATGGTTTTGTAATCGGCGGCGGAATCGCCCAGCACCGTGCCGTCCTTTGCAATGACCGTTACGCGAAGCCCGCCGATCTGCCGCGAAAACTGCGACGCCTGCGCGTCGGCGTCGCCGTTCGCGTCATAGGCGGAGCCCAGCGCCGTGGCAAGGCTGCGCAGCTGTGTCTCCGTCTGCTGCGTGGTCTTTGCGTCAAAAATCGCCGCCGTCAGCAAAAGGCAGCACACAAGGCCCGCGCACAATACGAGCGCCGTGCTTTTCAGAATGCTTTTCTTCATGTCCCTTTACCCTTCTTTTTCCACTTCGCCCAGAAAGCGGTATCCCACGCCGCGTACGGTTTTAATGTACCGGGGCGCGGTGCTCTCGTCGCCCAGCTTATGGCGCAGCGTGCCGATGTGCATGTCCAGCGTGCGCGTTTCGCCGATGAAGTCGTAGCCCCAAACACTTTGCAGCAGTTCGTCGCGGCTCATGGCGCCGGGCGCGTTCTCCATCAGCTCACGCAGCAGCTCAAATTCCTTATAGGTCAGTTCCAGCAGAGCCCCGTCCCGTGTGGCCTCGCGCACCGCAAGGTCCAGCTTCAGGCCGCCGCTTTTCAGCACGCCGCCCTTTTTCGGCGCGGGCGCGGCGCCGCCGCGCCGCAGCAGCGCGCGCACACGGGCGCACAGCTCCAGCACGCTGAACGGTTTTGTCATGTAATCGTCCGCGCCTGCATCCAGGCCGATGATCTTATCGTTTTCAGAATCCTTGGCGGTCAGCATCATTACGGGCACGCCCGCAAGGCGCGCGTTCGCACGCATCAGCTTCAGCGCCGTAATGCCGTCCATACCGTCCAGCATGATGTCCAGCACCGCCGCGTCCGGCACGGTATTCTCCATTTCAGCCAGCGCGTCGGCCGCATTCGGGAACGCGCTTACCGTATAGCCGGACGAGCGCAGCGCCACCTCCAGCAGCATGCGGATGCTCTCATCATCCTCCACCACAAAAATACGCGGTGCCTTCGGCATACCGATTTTCCTCCTTTTTTAACAATGGGAAGCGCGGCCTTACAGCCGCCGCCTTGAATCTCTTCGCGCAGGATATCACGCAAACTTCCCCGACCGGTTTTCAGCCGCGGGAAGCGCGGCCTTACAGCCGCCGCCTTGAATCTCTTCGCGCAGGATATCACGCAAATTTCCCCGACGGGTTTTCAGCCGCGGGAAGCGCGGCCCTGCAGCCGCCGCCTTGAATTTCTTCGCGCAGGATATCACGCAAACTTCCCCGACGGGTTTTCAGCCGCGGGAAGCGCGGCCCTGCAGCCGCCGCCTTGAATTTCTTCGCGCAGGATATCACGCAAACTTCCCCGACGGGTTTTCAGCCGCGGGAAGCGC
>NZ_JAFOIN010000029.1:0-18605 GCF_017421385.1 Ruthenibacterium sp.
ATCCGCAACGTCATTCGTATCCTTTCGCGCAAGACAAAAAAACAACCCTGTGCTCATCGGCGAGCCGGGCGTGGGCAAAACAGCCATCGCCGAGGGCCTGGCCCTGCGTATCGTGCGCGGCGACGTACCCGAAAACCTGAAGGACCGCAAGGTGTTCAGCCTTGACATGGGCGCGCTGGTGGCCGGCGCAAAATACCGCGGCGAGTTTGAAGAACGCCTCAAGAGCGTTCTGCAGGAAGTGAAAAAGAGCGAGGGACAGATCATCCTGTTTATCGACGAGCTGCACACCATTGTGGGCGCGGGCAAAACGGACGGCGCCATGGACGCGGGCAATATCCTCAAGCCCATGCTGGCGCGGGGCGAGCTGCACTGCATCGGCGCCACGACGCTGAACGAGTACCGGCAGTACATTGAAAAGGACGCGGCGCTGGAGCGCCGGTTCCAGCCGGTGATGGTGGATGAACCCACGGTAGAGGACACCATCTCCATTCTGCGCGGCCTGAAAGAGCGGTACGAGGTGTTTCACGGCGTGAAGATCCAGGACAACGCGCTCATCGCAGCGGCAGTGCTCTCGGGCCGGTATATTACTGACCGCTTTCTGCCGGATAAAGCCATCGACCTGGTGGATGAAGCCTGCGCCATGATCCGCACGGAAATGGATTCCGCCCCGGCGGAGATGGATGACCTGCGCCGGAAGATCATGCAGCACGAGATCGAGGAGGCGGCCCTGAAAAAGGAGACCGACAAGCTTTCCGCCGAGCGCCTTGCGGACATTCAAAAAGAGCTGGCCGCCATGCGCGAGGAATTCAGCGCCATGAGCGCCCGCTGGGAGAACGAGAAATCGGCCATCGGCAAGGTGCAGCACCTGCGCGAGGAGATCGAGCAGGTAAACGGCGAGATCGCCAGGGCCGAGCGTGAATATGACCTGAACCGCGCTGCCGAGCTGAAATACGGCCGTCTGCCCGCGCTGCAAAAGGAGCTGGAGCAGGAGGAGGCCCGCGCGGCGGCGGCGGAAAAGGATTCCACTCTGCTGCACGACCGTGTGACGGAGGAGGAGATCGCCCGCATCGTGGGCCGCTGGACAGGCATCCCCGTGGCGAAGCTCATGGAAGGGGAGCGCGAAAAGCTGCTGCATCTGGACGGCATCCTGCACAAGCGGGTCATCGGCCAGGACGAAGCCGTACAGCGCGTGACGGAGGCCATCCTGCGCAGCCGCGCCGGCATCGCGGACGAAAACCGCCCCATTGGCAGCTTTTTGTTCCTGGGCCCGACGGGCGTGGGCAAAACGGAGCTTGCCAAAGCACTGGCGGAAGCGCTGTTCGATGACGAAAAGAACATCGTGCGCATCGACATGAGCGAATATATGGAGAAATATTCCGTCAGCCGCCTGATCGGCGCGCCTCCGGGATATGTGGGTTATGAGGAAGGCGGCCAGCTCACCGAGGCTGTGCGCCGCAAGCCGTACAGCGTGGTGCTGTTCGATGAAATCGAAAAAGCCCATCCGGATGTGTTCAATGTATTACTGCAAGTATTGGATGATGGACGTATTACGGACAGTCAAGGCCGGACGGTGGACTTTAAAAATACCATCATCATCCTGACGTCGAATCTGGGCTCCAACTATATCTTGGACGGCATCGAAAACGGAGAGATCAGCCCCGAGGCCCGTGCCCAGGTGGACGCTCTGCTGAAAACGTCCTTCCGCCCCGAGTTCCTGAACCGTCTGGACGAGATCGTCTATTACAAGCCGCTTTCCAAGACGGAGATCGCAGGCGTGGTGGACCTGATGCTGGAAAGCCTGGTGCAGCGTCTGGCTGCCAAGCAGCTCAGGCTGACGGTCACGGACGCCGCGAAGCAGATGATCGTGGACGGCGGGTACGACCCGGTGTACGGCGCCCGCCCGCTGAAGCGTTACATTCAGCAGAAGGTGGAGACGCTGGTGGCGCGGGATATCATCCAAAACGATCCGGCGCCCGGAGATACCATCACGGTGGACGTGAAGGACGGCGCGCTGGCGTTGGTGTAAGCGCAAAAGACGCATCCGCAGGCCGGACATTTTGCCCGGCCTGCTTTTTTGCGTGCCGGGGCCCGGACGAAAAACTTTCTCCGCACTGGATTTTTCAGTGCGGAACTGCTATAATGGGCGAATCAAAAGGCCCGGCGGGAAAGCTTACCGCGGGCAAAAGGAGGGCGGCCTGTGAACCGGCGGAAAAAGGGCGGCTTTGCCGCGGGCTGCTGCGTTGCGCTGCTGCTGATCACGCTGTGCGCGGCAGCGGGCGGCGGCGTACTGTGGTATGTGGGGCGAACGATGGCACAGCCGGGCAGCGCGTCCATGCAGGGCGCTTCCGGCGCGCCGGACGGCGGAGCGGAGGATACCGGGCGGCAGGAGCCGCTGTTCCGGGAGGGAGACACGGTGGATACGGTCCTTGCAAAAATGACGCTTGCGGAAAAGGTGGGCCAGATGTTCATCGTCCGCTGCCCGGAACAGGGCGCGGCGGAGAAGGCTGCGGAATACCATTTGGGCGGCTATATCCTGTTCCGGGAAAATTTTGAGGAAAAAACACCCGTGCAGGCGGCGGAAATGGTCCGGGCCTGTCAGGCTGCCGCCGCGCTGCCGATGCTGGTGGGTGTGGATGAAGAGGGCGGGACCGTCAACCGTATCAGCGGATATCCGGCTTTCCGCGACACGCCCTTTGCTTCGCCGCAGGAGCTGTACCAGGCGGGCGGCTTTGACGCGGTGCGGGAAGATGCGCTGGAAAAATGCGCGTTTCTTGAAGAACTCGGTGTCAACGTGAATTTTGCGCCGGTGTGCGACGTAAGCACGGACCCGGAGGATTTCATCTACAAAAGGAGCTTTGGCCGGAACGCGGCAGAGACGGCGCAGTATGTGCGCACCGTGGTGGAGACGATGGGTGAGCGCGGCATGGGAAGCGTGCTGAAACACTTTCCCGGCTACGGCAATAACGCCGACACGCACACGGGCATTGCCGTAGACGACCGCCCCTATGACAGCTTTGCAGCGTCGGACTTTCTGCCTTTCAGGGCCGGAATCGAAGCAGGAGCAGACATTGTCCTTGTTTCCCACAACATCGTCAGCTGCATGGACAGCGCATATCCCGCCTCGCTTTCACCCCGTGTCCATGAAATTTTGCGGGAAGAACTGGGCTTTACGGGCGTGACCGTCACCGACGACCTTTACATGGACGGCATCCGGGACTTTGTGGACGTGGAGGGCGCGGCGGTGCAGGCTGTGCTTGCGGGCAACGACCTGTTGTGCTGTACGGATTTTGAGGTACAGATCCCGGCGGTATTGGCGGCGGTGGAGCAGGGAGTGGTGCCTGAGACACGAGTTGATGAAGCCGTGCGCCGCGTTCTGACGCTCAAGCAGAAGCTGGGGCTGTTTGGGTAAGGCGGATGGATGCGGCAATGACTGCCCAAAAAGAAAAAGCGCGGCCTGTCCACCCCTCAAAGGGGAAGGACGGGCTGCGCTTTTTGTGCAGCGTTGCGTGTATTTCGGTATGGATTTGGGATATTTGCCGACATTTTTGAACAAAAAGCCGTTTGGATGCCGCTGGGGACGAATATAATGGAGGGGATAAAGCGGGCGTTCTTCGGAATGCCCCAAAAATAAAAGGAGGACTGGATATCATGCAGGTACGTTGGGAATATTTGACTCCGCCCGAATTCAAAAAGCTTGTTAAAGAGGAGCAGATTTGTATTCTGCCGCTGGGGATACTGGAGCGCCACGGCGAACACCTGCCGTATGGCACCGACGGCCTCTCGGTACACGCTATTGCCTGCCGCGCGGCGGAACTGGAGCCGTGTGTGGTGTTCCCCACTTATTGGTTCGGCCAAGGGCACGAGGCGTCATGCTTTGCGGGCTCCGTCAACTTTCCCCCCCGGCTGCTGTACGAGATGCTGGAAGTGCTGTTGGACCAGATCGCCCGCAACGGCTTTAAAAAAATCGTGATTTTCAGCGGCCACGGCGGAAACAGCCATTTTCTGGACTACTTTGCCATGACGCAGCTGGACCGGGAGGTGGACTACACGTTGTATATTCTGCGCGGCGCAGGCAAACGACAGCTGGCTCTGGCCGATATGTGGGAGACGAAGTACGGCCATGCAGGTGAAGAAGAGACCAGCCAGATCATGGCCATCACGCCGGAGGGCGTTGTAAAGCTGGAGCAGCAGGTCTATGAGGAACCGATACTCCCGCGCATGGACCTGACGCAGCAGGTGCCTGGGGTACATTCGGGCCTGTGGTGGTATGCGAAATATCCCCTCCATGTAACAGAAAGCCCATCCCACGCGACAAAGGAAAAGGGCGAACGTATGATAGAGGCTCGCGTGCTGGATCTGGCCGACCGTTTGCGCGCCATTAAGGAAGATAAGGTGCTGCCCTCTCTGCAGCAGGAGTTTTACGAGCGTGTGCGCAGGGTGCCGGAAGGAGATTGAACCCGCCCGGCGAACAGAGCCGGAAGAAAGCCTCCATAAATAAGGAAGTAAAAGAAGCGTCCGGGGAAAAAGCTGGCGGTGGCAAAGCCATGCATCTTTGCGCAGCAAAGTGCAAGCCACGCGGCGAATGCCGCCAAAAAGGAGTGGGGAACCCCTTTTTCATCCAAGGCAACACCGCACAATTCACGGCTGAAGCCTTAAGCGTCGCCTCGCTTGCAGATTTTCCGGCAACTGTCACAAAAATGCTCGCGAATACACAAAGTATTCGCGAGCATTCTTGTTTAACCTGCCAAAAAATCTGCCGGCGCGATTCGAAACTTAGAATTGTGCGGTGTTGCCCTAAAATAACCCCGCGGCGCCCCGCAGGGCCAGTGCCGAGGCGTGCAGAGCGGAGCGGCCGCCGAAGGCCGCCGTGCGCGGCGAACGGGGCCGCAGGCCCTGTTCGCAGGCGGCTTGGCGCAAAAGCGCAGCTTTTTCGACAAGCTGACCGTGGCTGCAGCAGACGCTGCGGCCATGGTTTTTGCGGTTTCAGTTGGGAAGCTTCTGCGGCGCCAGCGCCGCGCGCCGGGCCAGTACGCCCCGGATGCACACGCAGTACACGGCGACGGAGGCCAGCGGCCCAAGCACATCGGAGATGGGCTCGGCGTAGAACACCGCGTCCGCGCCGAAAAACGCGGGCAGCGCGAACACCGCCGCGAAGTAGACGGCCTTGCGCCACAGCGAAAGCGGCAGCGCCAGCTTCGCAAGGCCCAGTGCCGTGAAGCCGTCCACTACCTCGTATTGCAGGCCCAGGGGAAGCAGCGCCAGCGTGCATACCTTGATGGTGTCGAACGCCTGGGCCGCCAGCGCTTCGTCGGTGGTGAACAGCCGCACGAACAACGGCCCGGCCAGCCGCGCGGCCAGCGTCATCACAGCCGTGAACACCAGCCCCAGCCCGAAAATGTACTTCTGCGCCTGCCGTACGCGCTCGGTGCGGTACGCGCCGTAGTTATAGCTTAAAATAGACTGCGTGCCCCCGGTGATGCCTCCCAGCGGCATCGTCACAACGAGCATGAAACTTTGGGCGATGGTGGCGCAGGTCACCAGAGCGTCGCCCCGCGCCGCGCCGCCGTAGTGCTGAAGCACGGCGTTCATGGCAATGATCATCACGTTGTCCAGCGCGATGATGATGAACGGCGAAAAGCCCAGCGTCAGCACACGCCTCATGACGGCCGCGGAATATCCGCCCCGTGTGATGCGGATGGGGGGCTTTTTGCCCAGCAGAAAGCGCACCGCATAAACGCAGCTTGCGAGCTGGGAGAGCACCGTGGCGATGGCCGCGCCGCGTACGCCGAGGCCGAAGGCGAAGATGAACACAGGGTCCAGCACGATGTTGAGCACCGCGCCCAGCACCACGGATTTCATGCCGTCGGCCGCGAAGCCCTGGCATACGATGAACTGGTTCAGGCCGGAGGCCAGCAGCGCAAAGGGCGTACCCAGCAGGTAAAGGGTGAAATAGGCCTCCGCATACGGGTAGGTGGCGTCGCTTGCGCCGAACAGCCGCAGCATCGGCTCACGAAAGGGCAGGATGGCGGCGGGCAGCGCCACCGAGAACACGCACAGCATCAAAAAGCAGTTGGCCAGAATGCCCCGCGCAGCATCGTCGTCGCCCTCGCCGCGCTTGATGCTGAGCAGCGGCGCGCCGCCAACGCCCACAAGAAACGCCACCGAGCCGACCATCGTCACCACCGGGCCGCATACGCCGGCGCCTGCCAGCGCCAGCGCGCCCTCGCCGGGGATCTGGCCGATGAAAATGCGGTCCACGATGCTGTAAAGCACAGAGATGAACTGCGCCAGCATGCTGGGCAGCGCGATACGTCCTACCAGCACGCCGATCCTTCCGCTGCCAAGGTCGTTTCCCGCTCTCATCGCTGCATCCTCCCGTCGCTTTGCGGCTCTGCGCCGCATACCGCACTCTATCATAGCCGATTTTTTTCTCCGAGGAAAGAGGTTTTTCAAAAAAGCCGCAAAAAACGGCCGCCGGAAAGGCCTTTCCGGCGGCCGTTTTGCATTGGAGCAGGGAAAAACACGCTCAGTCGTCCACGTCCAGCGCTTCCAGCCCCTTTTTGGCAACTGGCCTCGCATCACCGTGCCGCACGAACAGCATCGTGACAAAGCTGGCGAACACGAAGAAGGCGGCATAGGGAAACAGCGTGCGATAGCCCACATGCTCCATCAGAATATTGGAGAGGATGGGCGTGAAAATCTGCGCCGTCATGGACACAGTGTAATAATAGCCTGTGTACTTGCCCACGTCCGAGCCCTTGCTCAGCTCCACCACCATGGGGTAGCTGTTTACATTGATGAACGCCCAGCCCATGCCGGCCAGCGCGAAAAAGATGTACAGCAGCGGAGAGACGCTGTGGAAAAAGATACCCGCGAAGAACGCTGTGCCCAGCATCACTACGCCGATGAGGATCGTGCGCTTGCGGCCGATGCGCTGGGCGATCATGCCCACGGGCATATACGAGACGATGGCCGCGACGGTGCAGATCATCAGCACCAGGGCAAAGTTGCCCTGCAGCTCCTGTTCGGCGTAACGGCTGAAAGCCGAGGTGACGGCGTTGTAGCCGAAGAACCAGAAGAACACGCTGGCCAGGATGAACAGCAGGCTGCGGAACATGGGCCGCGGCATTTTGCCGCCCGCGTCCGTTACGCCTTCGTCCTCGTCGGAAGAGCCGGCGGCCCTGTCGGCGGCCTCGCGTTCAGCCACGCAGGCCGGTTCCCTGATCTGCCAGAACAGCACGGCCACACAGACGGCCATCACCAGCCCCAGCACAAGGAATACGGCGGAATAGCGGGGCGTATCCCCGGTGACGGGAAAGATCATCATCGTCAGCAGCATCAGCATGCCGCCCACGGCGCCCATCAGGTTGATGACGGCGTTGCCCTGGCTGCGCAGGGGCTTGGGTGTGACGTCCGGCATCAGGGCCACGGCGGGGCTGCGGTAGGTGGCCATGGCAATGAGCACCAGCCCCAGGCCGATGAAGAACAGCAGGGCGTTGTTCTGCTTCTGTGCTGCGGGCATGATGGCGAGGCACAGAAGCGCCAGGATGGTGCCGCCCAGTATGTACGGCATACGGCGGCCGATTTTCGTGCGGGTCTTGTCGCTCAGCTTGCCGAACAGCGGCAGCATGAACAGCGCCAGCACGTTGTCCATGGCCATCACGATGCCGATGTAGCTGTCGCGCACATGGAACGTGTCTTTCAGGATCAGGGGGATGACGTTGTCGTACACCTGCCAGAACGCGCAGATGGACATGAATGCAAGGCCCACGAAAAAGGTGCGTTTGTAATTCAGCTTCATCGGGAGAAGCCCCCTTTG
Organism: Ruthenibacterium sp.; assembly: GCF_017421385.1. Lineage (NCBI taxonomy): Bacteria > Bacillati > Bacillota > Clostridia > Eubacteriales > Oscillospiraceae > Ruthenibacterium > Ruthenibacterium sp. The sequence goes on from NZ_JAFOIN010000029.1 coordinate 7,820, forward strand.
TTGTTGTTGCTTTCATTGTAGCACGCCGGACGCCGTCCTGCCAAGGGAGCGCGCGCCCGGCTTTACAATTATTTTAAAAAAGAAAAGCCGGAAAGAGCCGGCTATGCCTCACGCTTCGCCGGGATACCGCACGCCCCACAGCGCCCGCAGCGCGTCCGCCGCGCGCAGCACGCGCAGCGTTTCGGCAGCGGGCAGGGCCGGGCATTCGGTGCGGCCGGCCGCCAGCGCCGCCGCCACGGCCCGCACCTCCGGCTCAAAGCCCGTGCCTGTGTTGTCAAAGCGGATGGTTTCCCGCGGCGCGTCCGTTCCCGTTCCGCCATACACCGTCATGGCCGCGGGGCTCCAAAGCGGGCCGTCGATCTCTATGCGTCCTCCGCCGCAGCAAACGGCGGCGCGGTGGGGCGCCGCACACCGGGCGCTCACGGCCAGCGAGGCGCACGCTCCGCCGGAAAAACGCAGAGAAATACTCTCCTCAATGTCCGCGCCCAGCCCGTTTTGAACGCACACGCCCCCAACCCGCTCCACGTCTCCCTCCAGTGCCAGGCATGCCAGCGTAAGCGCGTAAACGCCTATGTCCAGCAGCGCGCCGCCGCCCAGCGCGGGCTGCGCGATGCGGGGGATATCCGCCATGGCCTCACCCAGCACAGCCGTCACCAGGCGCGGCGCGCCCAGCCGCCCGTCCGCCAGCGTTTTGCGCAGAGCCTGCGCAAAAGGCAGCGTACGCGTCCACATGGCTTCCGCCAGCAGCAGGCCGCGCTCCCGCGCCAGGGCAAACAGGCTTTGCGCCTGGGCCGCGTTCAGCGTCAGGGGCTTTTCGCACAGCACATGTTTGCCCGCAAGCAGCGCCGCGCGGATGTGCTGTGCGTGCAGAGGATGGATGCTGCCGATGTAAACGACGTCCACGGCCGGGTCGGCCAGCAGCGCCTCATATCCGGCAAAACTTTTTGCAAAGCCGTACCGCCCGGCCAGGGCTTGGGCCCGCGCGCTGTCCCGGGCCGCAATGGCGTAAGGCTGCACCTCCTCCCGCAGACTGTCCAGCGTGCGCGCCATGCGCCCGGCAATGTTTCCCGCCGAAAGGATCGCGAAATTCAGCATTGCTCCCCACCGCCCTTTGTGCCGCGCAGTATTTTTTCCATGGGCCTGCCCTTGGCCAGTTCGTCGATGAGCTTATCCAGATAACGGATCTTTTGCATCAAAGGGTCTTCAATGTCCTCCACCCGCACGCCGCACACCACGCCTTTGATCTCTGCGCCGGCTGGGTTGAACCGCGGCGCCTGCCCGAAAAAGGACGCCATATCCGTTCGCTGCGCAAGCTGCCGGGCAAGGCCGCCGGGCGTGTAGCCCGTCAGCCAGAGAATGACGGCGTCTACTTCATCCTGCGTGCGGCCCTTGCGCAACGCCTTCTGTACGTAGAGCGGGTAGATATCGGAAAAACGGGCTTTGAAAATGCGGTGCTCCGCCATAACGGCACGCTCCTTTTTTTGCGCGGCCCGGGACAGGGCCGGCGCGTTCTTTCCTTATGGTAACACGCGGGCACGGCTGTGGCAAGCCGTCCGGCGGCTTGAACCACACCCCCGCCCGTGCTATAATACATTAAATACGGAACGGACCGTATGAATTTGAGCGCGGGGGAGAGTTCTATCATGCCGAAAACCGTCATTCCCGCCGGGTACAGGCCGGCGCTGGGGCTTTATGACACACAGAAGGCCATCGGCCTTATCAAGCAGATCTTCCTGGAAAAGCTGTGCGGCGCGCTGCATCTGAAGCGCGTGACGGCGCCGCTGTTCGTGGACCCGGCCACGGGCCTGAACGATGATTTGAACGGCGTAGAGCGCCCCGTCACCTTCGACGTGCCCGCGCTGGGGGCAAACGCCGAGGTGGTGCATTCGCTGGCGAAGTGGAAGCGCATGGCTCTGGCTCAGTATGATTTCCATGTGGGCAACGGTTTGGTCACAGACATGAACGCCATCCGCCGGGACGAGGAGATGGACAACCTTCACTCCATTTATGTGGACCAGTGGGACTGGGAAAAGGTCATCACCCGGGAGGAGCGAACCACCGAATATCTGAAGCAGACTGTGCAGAAGATCGTGGATGCGGTGTGCGGCACGCTGGATGAGCTGAAATGGCAGTTCCCCGCGCTGGAGCGCGTGCGGCTGTGCCGGGAAACGGCGTTTGCCACCGCGCAGGAGCTGGAGGACCAATGGCCCGCGCTCACACCAAAGGAAAGGGAAAATGCTTTTGCAAAGGCGCACGGCACGGTGTTCATCATCGGCATCGGCGGGGCGCTGCGTTCCGGCAGGCCTCACGACGGCCGCGCGCCGGACTATGACGACTGGACGCTGAACGGCGACCTGCTGTTCTGGAACGAAACCCTGGGCTGTGCGCTGGAGCTGTCCAGCATGGGCATCCGCGTAGACGCGGACGCGCTGGCACGCCAGCTCAGCATCGCGGGATGCAGGGAACGCGCGGCGCTGCCATTCCACAAAATGCTGTTAACGGATGAGCTGCCGCTGACCATCGGCGGCGGCATCGGCCAAAGCCGCCTGTGCATGCTGCTGTTGGGCAAAGCCCACGTTGGCGAGGTGCAGGTGTCGCTGTGGGACGGTGAAACGCGCGCCGCGTGCGCCGCAGCCGGTGTGCAGCTTCTTTGACAGCCCCGCAAAGGTGTTTGCCCGGAAAGGGTTATCTATGATGCAGCAAAACCACACAAACGGACGCCTGACGGACAGAGAGCGCACGCCGGCACGCCTGATCGCGCTGCGGGTGCTGTTCACGCTGTTTGCGGCGGGCACTGTCGTATTTATTTTTTCCAATTCCATGCAGAGCGGCACGGCCTCGGGCCTGCGCAGCGCCGCCGTCACCGAATGGCTCAACGGAGGGCTGGCCCGCGTGGGGGTCGGCTGGCGCTTTTCCGAGCGTCTGGTGCGCAAGCTGGGCCATTTCAGCGAATACGCGCTGCTGGGCTTCTGGCTGATGCTGTCCCTGCGGGTGTATACCCGGCGCATCCTCTCGCATATTTCGTGGCCTCTGTTTTTCGGCCTGCTGGCAGGCGTGCTGGACGAGGGGATCCAGATATTTGCGGATGGGCGCGGCAGCGACGTGCGGGATGTGGTGATCGATTTTTCCGGCGTCGTGTTTGGGCTGCTGGCAGCCCTGTTCCTGCTGCTGCTCGTGCGCATGTTCCATGTTCTGCGGGAAAGCAAAACGCCGCTTTAGGCGTGCTGACGCAAGAAAACCGATGTTTTCTGTGTCAACGCGCCCGTGACGCGGCGTTTTTTATTTGCAAGCGTAAAAACGGCGAAAGAGGGGGGCGCGGCCGATGAAGGCGGTGCTGTTTGCACTCAATGCGAAATACATTCATTCGTCGCTGGCGCCCTGGTGCCTGCTGGCGGGTGTGGAGGCCGCAGGCCCTGCGGGTGTTTGTGCCGAGGTGCGGGAGGGCACCGTCAATGAGCCGGAGCGGGACGTGCTGGCCCGCATTTTGGACGGGGAGCCGGATGCGGTGCTGTTTTCGTGCTATTTGTGGAACATTCGGGAAACGCTGCGTCTTGCCGCCGCTGTAAAGGCTGCGCGGCCGGGCGCATATGTAGTTCTGGGCGGCCCGGAGGTGAGCTACAACGCGGGGGAGGTTTTGGCGGAAAATCCGCAGGTGGATTATATCCTCTCCGGCGAGGGCGAACGCAGCGTGCCCATGCTGTTGGCGTCGCTGGCCGCCGGGCGGAAGCCGGAGGAGGAAGCGCCGCCCATCCCGGGGCTGTGCGCCCGGGGCTTTCTCTCCGCGCCCTGCGTGGAGGAGGGCGCGCCGCCCAGCCCGTATGCGCCGGCGTATCTGGAGAACCTGCGTGGGCGCATTGCGTATCTGGAGACCAGCCGGGGCTGCCCGTATGCCTGCGCGTTCTGCCTTTCTGGGCGGTGCGGCAAGCCCCGCTGGTTCCCGCTGGAGCAGGCAAAACGGAACATCCTGACGCTGGCGCGCTCCGGCGCGCACACCGTGAAATTCATCGATCGGACATTCAATGCAAACCCCGCCCACGCAAATGCCATTTTGGCGTTTATCCTGAAGCATTACGGGCGGGACATTCCGGCGGGCGTGTGCTTTCATTTCGAGCTTGCGGGCGATATCCTGCGGGAAGAGACCTTCGCGCTGCTGGAGCAGGCGCCGCCGGGCGCGTTTCAGCTGGAGATCGGCATGCAGTCGTTTTGCGAAAAAACGCTGGCCGCCGTGCGGCGCAAAACAGATACGGGCGTTTTAAAGCAGAACATCCGGCGTTTGGTTGCAATGGGGAATATGCACGTGCACATCGACCTGATCGCGGGCCTGCCCCATGAGGATCTGCGGACATTCGGTGAAAGCTTCAACACCGGCTATGCGCTGGGCGCACAGATGCTGCAGCTTGGTTTTCTGAAGCTGCTGCACGGCGCGGCCATGCGGGAGGAGCCGGAGGAATTCCCCTGTGTTTTTTCGGAAGACCCGCCGTATGAAGTACAGAAAACGCCCTGGCTTTTGCCGGAGGAGCTGGACGTGCTGCGCGCCGCCGAAGACGCGCTGGAGCGCTGCTACAACAGCGGGCGTTTTTTGGAAACGGCGGCTTACGCGATGGCGGCGGCAGGGCTTTCCCCGTTCGTTTTTTACTGCCGTTTGGGCGCGGCAGGCGCGCGGCACGGCACGGCGAATATTCCGCTGGATGATTACACCGCTTTTTTGTACAACTGGTGCGCGGCGCTGCCGGGCATAGACAAAGCCTGCCTGCGGGACGCGATGGTGCGCGACCGCCTTGCCACAAATTCCACAGGGCGTTTGCCGCAATGCCTGCATGTAACGGACGCTTTGCTGGGCCGCGCGGTGAAGCGGCTGGCACAAAACCCTGCCACTGCGCCCCTGCCCGGCGTGCGGCGCGGCGTGGCGCTTTTGTACGGCACGCGGCAGGTGGTGTTTGTGGATTACACACAGAAAAACCCCGTTACAGGGCGCTATCTTCTGCATACCCGTTCAATTGACAATCTCTTTACAGAATGATAGAATAAATAGAAATGATTGGGAACGGGGGAACGCATGCATGCCGGGGCTGAACGTGGGTTTTCGCATCGTGCATGGCGCTTTGTTTTCTTTTCCCGCCGTTCTATTCCCGGCTTTTTAAACTTTTCCCGTTTTGGGAAAAGTTTTTTTTTGCCGTTTTGCTGTATTTGAGGAACAGAAAGGAGAATGGCTTATGCTGATTTGCAATGCCGTGCTCACGGATGCGGACGGTGCGCGTCCGGGCGATGTGCGCATTGAAAACGGCGTCATCACGGCCGTGGGCGAGGGCCTTTCCGCCGGCGGGGATACGGTGCTGGACGCAGGCGGCCGCACGCTGCTGCCTGCTTTCATTGACCTGCACTGCCACTTCCGCACGCCGGGCTTTGAGTATAAGGAGGATATCGACTCCGGCAGCCGGGCGGCTGCCCGGGGCGGTTACACGTTCGTCAACTGCATGGCGAACACAAGGCCTGTGTGTTCTTCCGCGGCCATTGCCCAGAGCATCATGGACGACGCCAGGCGCATCGGCCTGTGCGACGTGAACCAGTGTGTATCCATCACGAAAGACTTCGACGGCAAGACCACCGGCCATCTGCGGGCGCTGCCGCGGAACATCCGCTTCATCAGCGAGGACGGCAAAGGCGTGCGCGAGAGCAGAGTAATGTATGAGGCCATGCGGATCGCCGCCGAAAAAGGCCTGACGGTGATGAGCCACGCCGAGGATATGGACCTTTCCGCGCTGGATTACCGTCTGGCGGAAAACCTGGAGACGGCCCGCAACCTGTATCTGGCCCAGTCTACGGGCGCACGGCTGCACATGTGCCACGTTTCCACCAAAGAGGCGCTGGCCGATATCCTTGCCGCCAAGGCCCGGGGTGTGCGCGTCACCTGCGAGGTGACGCCCCACCACATCTGGTTTTGGGACAGCGATTTCCGCGTGAACCCGCCCATTCGGGCAAAAGAGGATGTGGAAGCGCTCATCGCGGCCATGCTGCGGGGCGAGGTGGAAGCCATCGCGACCGACCATGCCCCGCACACCGAGGAGGATAAGCGCGGCGGCGCGCCGGGCATGGTGGGGCTGGAGACAGCGTTCAGCGTCTGCTACACCAAATTGTGCCGGGAATACGGGATGCCGCTGGCAGACCTGAGCCGTTTGATGAGCCGCGGCCCGGCTGAGATACTGGGCCTGAACAAGGGGCTGATTGCCGAAGGATACGACGGCGACGTGGTGCTGGTGGAGCTGGGCGAGCCTTACACCGTGCGCCGGGAGGATTTTGCGGGCAAGAGCAAAAACACCCCATACGACGGCCTTTCGCTGTACGGCCGCGTGGCGTGCACCGTGAAGGCGGGCCGCGTCACCTATGGGACAATGGAAGCAATAGGATAAACACACAACAGGAGGACGTTATGCTGCAAGTAGACCGTTTGTATGAGGCCGTGGCCGAAAAAAGCCCCGTTTGCGTGGGGCTGGACACCGATTTTTCCTACATCCCCGCGGAGTGTGTGGACAAGACTCTCTCCAAGGGCGAGAACATCTTCCGCTTCAACCGGGATATCATCGAAGCCACGCGGAGCGTGGCGGGCTGCTTCAAGGTGCAGATCGCCTATTACGAGGCGCTGGGCCTGGACGGCATGCTGGCCTATAAATCCACGCTGGAATACCTGCGCCGGGAGGGCCTTGTGGCCATCGCGGACATCAAGCGCGGCGACATTGCCAAAACGGCCGAGATGTATGCCAAGGCCCATCTGGACGGCGAGTTCGAGGCGGACTTCGTTACGCTGGCGCCCTATATGGGGCTGGATTCCATCACGCCGTACACGAAATACATGACGGAAAAGGGCAAGGGCGTGTTCGTGCTGTGCCGCACCTCCAACCCCGGCGCGAAAGATTATGAATACGAAAAGCTGGCCGACGGCCGCCATGTTTATGACCTGGTGGGCGACAAGCTCAGCGCAATGGGCAAGGACTACATGGGCGCGCACGGCTATTCCTCGCTGGGGCTCGTCATCGGCGGCACACACATCGAAGAGGCGAAAGAGATCCGCGCCAAATACAGGGACAGCTTTTTCCTCATCCCGGGCTACGGCGCGCAGGGCGGCACGGCCGAGGACATCGCGCAGTATCTGGCGCAGGGCAACGGCGGTGTGGTGAACTCCAGCCGCAGCGTGCTGCTGGCCTATAAAAAACAGCCCGGAACGGCTTATGCCGAAGCCGCGTACAACGAATGTGTGCATATGAAGGAGGCCATTGCGGATGCCTGCAGCAAATTATAACGCCGCCGTCCTGGCAAACGGTGCGGCGGGCGAAAACGTGATGCTGCTGACGGCCCGCTGGGACGAAACCACCCCCGCGCCCGCGTGCGGCCAGTTTTACATGCTGCGCGCCTGGAAAGCGGAGGAAGCGCCGCTGCTTTCGCGCCCCATCAGTGTGCATCGTTTTGACAGAGAGAAAAAAGAGATTTCCTTTTTATATGAGGTCCGTGGTACGGGCACGCAGAAGTTGGCCGCGCTGCGGCCCGGGGACACCGTTGCGCTGACGGGCCCCTCGGGCCGTGGGTTTCCCGTGGACGGCACGTTGGGCGGCGCCGTCGCGCTGGTGGGCGGCGGCATCGGCACCGCGCCGCTGCTGCAGCTTGCGGCAGAGCTTGCCGCGCAGGGCGTGGACGTGGACCTTTACGCGGGCTTTCGGGACGAGCCGTACCGTGTTGACGCGTTCAGCGCTGCGTGCCGTTCGGTACACATCGCCACGGATTCCGGCCGCCACGGCCACCATGGCTTTGTGACGGACCTGCTGGACCCTGCGAAGTACACCGCCGTGTGTACCTGCGGGCCGGAGATCATGATGGAAAAGGTGGCCAAAATGTGTCTGCGTGCGGGCGTGCGCGTATATGTGAGCAGGGAGGCCAAGATGGCCTGCGGCGTGGGCGCGTGTCTGGGCTGCACCTGCAAGAGCAAAAACGGCGGCGTTTCTGTCTGCAAGGATGGGCCGGTGTTTGAAGGGAGCGTGCTGTATGAGCTTGACTGACGTTACCCTGTGCGGCAAAACGCTGTGCAGCCCGGTCATCGCCGCGTCCGGTACTTTTGGCTTCGGCGGCGAGTACGCGGGCATCGTGGACATGAAAAAGCTGGGCGGTATCTCCGGCAAGGGGCTGACGCTGGAGGGCAAGTACGGAAACGAGGGCGAGCGTCTGTGGGAGACACCTGCCGGGCTCATCAACTCCATCGGTCTGCAGAATCCCGGCGTGCGGCATTTCATTGAGTATGAGCTGCCCGGCATGAAAAAGCTTGGCCCCGCGGTGTTGGCGAATCTGGGCGGCAGCACCATCGAGACTTACGAGGAGGGCGCGCGGCTGCTGGATGAAACGAATGTGGACTTCATCGAACTGAACATCAGCTGCCCCAACGTGAAGGCGGGCGGAATCGCCTATGGCGTGAAAGCGGAAAGCGCGCGGGAAGTAGTGTCCCGCGTGCGGGCCTGCACGAAAAAGCCCCTTATCGTGAAGCTCTCTCCCAACGCGGAGAACATCACCGAAATGGCCCTTGCCTGCGAGGCGGCGGGCGCGGACGGGCTTTCCCTCGTCAACACGTTCCAGGCCATGGCCATTGACCTGGAAAAACGCCGCCCTGTATTCAACAATGTGTTTGCAGGGCTGTCCGGCCCGGCCATCCGCCCCATCGCCCTGCGCATGGTGTATCAGGTGTGCAGGGCCGTGCAGGTGCCCGTGGTGGGGCTGGGCGGCATTGCCACAGCCGGGGACGCGCTGGAGTTCATCATGGCCGGCGCGGCGGCCGTGCAGGTGGGCACCGCCAATTTCAGCGACCCGCGCGCCTGCGAAAAGATCACCGACGGCATCGCCGCCTGGATGCAGGGCCACGGTGTGCGCTCCCTTGCGGAAATCCGCGGCTGCGCGCAGGTCTAAGCCGAAAATACACAGATCTGATTGGAATAAAAAGGAGAATCCACATGAACGATGTGCTTGAAATATTGAAGTCCTGCGACGCGTTTCTGGAGGGCCACTTCCTGCTGTCCTCCGGCCGCCATTCCTCGGCCTACTGCCAGATGGCGTATCTGCAGCAGTACCCCGAAAAATGCGCCGCGGCCATGAAGCCCGTGGCCGAAAAGCTGCGGGAACTGGACGTGGACGTCATCGTCGGTCCGGCCATGGGCGGCATCGTTTACGCCTACGAGCTGGCCCGCCAGACGGGCAAACGCGCTATCTTCACCGAGCGTGTGGACAATGTGATGACGCTCAAGCGCTTTTCCATCCGGCCGGGCGAAAAGTGCATCATCGCCGAGGATGTGGTGACCACGGGCGTGTCTTCTCTGGAGACGAAGCGCGTCATCGAAGAGGCCGGCGGCGAATGCCTGGGCATCGTGTGCGTGGTGGACCGCACCAAAGCGGACGCGCCCTCGCCCATTCCCATCCTGGCCAGCGCCGCCAAGCTGGACCTCCCCAACTATGCGCCGGAGGAATGCCCCATCTGCAAAGAGGGCAAGCTGCCGCTGGTGCATCTGGGCAGCCGTAAAATGAAAGAACAGGCCAGGCAGACGCTGTGAGCGCGCAGAGCTTGAAAAAAGGGGGAGCGCATATGAAAGCATATTTGCTGCTGGCGAACGGCATGGTGTTCGAAGGCCGGGCCTTCGGCGCAGCCGGTACCAGTGTGGGCGAGGTCGTGTTCAACACGGGCATGGTCGGCTACGAGGAAACCCTTACCGACCCCAGCTATTACGGCCAGATCATCACACAGACCTATCCGCTGGTGGGGAACTACGGCGTGAACGGCGAGGATGCCGAATCCGCGCGCATTTGGGCCTTCGGCTACATCGTGCGGGAGTTGTGCGGCACGCCGTCCAATTTCCGCTGCCAAAAAACGCTGGACGAATTTTTGAAGGAGCAGGGGATCATCGGCATCGCGGGCGTGGACACCCGCCGCCTGACGCGCATCATCCGCGAGAGCGGCGTGATGAACGGCGCGCTCACCACCGAATATAAGAGCGCGGACGCCGTGCGCGCCGACGCCGCTTTGATGGAAAAGATCAAAGCCTATACGGTGAAGGACGCGGTGGACAGCGTTACTACAAAATGTATGGAAACATTTAACGAAAACGGAAAGTACCATGTTGCGCTGTTCGATTTCGGCTATAAACGCAACATCCTGCGCAATCTTGTAAAACGCGGCTGCAAGGTGACGCTGGTGCCCGGACGCACCACCGCGGCCGAGCTTGCGGCGCTGGAGGTGGACGGCGTGATGCTCTCCAACGGCCCGGGCGACCCGGCCGAAAATGTGAAGATCATTGAAAACCTGAAGGAGATCGCGGCGCTGGGCCGGCCTGTTTTCGGCATCTGTCTGGGCCACCAGCTCATGGCTCTTGCCACGGGCGCAAAAACGGAAAAGCTGAAATACGGCCACCGCGGTGTGAACCAGCCGGTGACGGATTTTGCCAAGGACCGCACGTTCATAACCAGCCAGAACCACGGCTATGCCGTTGTGGCCGGTACCGTGGACCCCGCCGTGGCCGAGGTGAGCCATGTAAACGCCAACGACGGTACCACCGAGGGCATCCGCTATAAAAACATCCCCTGCTTTACGGTGCAGTTCCACCCGGAGGCCTGCGGCGGCCCCAGGGACACCGAATACCTGTTCGACGATTTTGTCGCCATGATGAAAGGAGGCTGCTGAAATGCCAAAGGACCCGTCTATCAAAAAGGTGCTCGTCATCGGCAGCGGCCCCATCATCATCGGCCAGGCCGCCGAGTTCGACTA
>NZ_JAFOIN010000001.1:0-28678 GCF_017421385.1 Ruthenibacterium sp.
GTTCCTATGCGTATGGCGCTGTAAAAGCACAGAACGGCAGACGATGGCTCCCGGCGGCGGGAAAAGGCGCAGGCGAAGAAGCCTGTGCCCCCGCCGCCGGGAGCTTTTTTGCGCACGGCAAAGGAGCTTTGAGTTTTTTTGCCGCAGGTGTAACCTTTTGGGAGGTTCGCAGCTCTAATAGGCGTGATCACAAAGAAAAAGGAAGGTGTAAAGGTTGACCGATCAACTGGTGCGGAGGGCGCAGCGTGGGGACAAGGACGCTTTTGTGGCGCTGATGGAACAGTATAAAGCCGCGCTTTATCGCGCGGCCCGCGCGATTTTGCACAGCGACGAGGACGCGGCGGACGCGATACAGGAAACCGTTTTGGAGGCATGGCGCAGCTTGCCGAAACTGGAGGCGCCGCGCTATTGCAAAACGTGGCTCACGCGGGTGCTCATTTACAATTGCTATGATATCCTGCGCCGAAAAAAACGGGAGACGCCTGTGGAGTTTCTGCCCGAGCAGGCTGCGGAAGAGCAGGGGGAGGAAGCAATGGATGTAAAACGTACGCTGCAGAAGCTTTCGCAGAACGACAGGTTGGTGCTGACGCTGTTCTACCTCAATGACATGCCTGTCAAACAGATTGCTCGGACGCTGGACGTGAGCGAAAACACAGTGCGCACGCGCCTTACAAGGGGGCGCGCGCGGTTCCGCGAAGCCTATTTGAGAAAGGAGAACGAAGTATGACACGATATGGAAATGAAAAAGAGAAAATGCGCTCCCTGCTGGATCCGGGCCCTGTGCCGGAAATTGTGGAGATGCGCCTGCGCGAGGCATACGCGGCGCTGCCAGAGCGTCGTCCTGCGCGTCCGGCGAGGCCCCGCCTGCGCGTCCTGCGTACGGCGCTGGCGGCCGCGGCGCTGTGCGTGGCGTTGCCCGTTACCGTGCTGGCTGCAACGGGGGAGCTGCTGCCCATGATTGAGGGTGCCATCGCCTTTTTCCGGACAGACGCCGCCACGACGCTGGATTCCATTCAGAATACATTTGAAGCATACAACGCCGCAGTCGCGCTGGAAAAGACAGATGCGGGCGTTACGTTCACGGTGGACAACATCAGCGTGGACGACAACTTCATCAATCTTTTCGGCCGGATGCAGGCGACCGGCCTGCGGGCAAAGCTGCAGGAGGCGAACACCGCCGGAGACGGCAACGCGCTGTTCGACGGGCAGATGCCGGATCGGTGGGCTTTCGCGTACAACGACATGCCGCGGCCGGTGGTCCGTGTCGGCGACGCGGTATACGGTCTCGATAACTCCCTGAACGACAGCCTCAACTTCTATTTCCAGGACGACGATACCGTGTGCTATGCCCGGCGCATTCTGGTAAATGATACGCTGCCGGACAGCTTTGCCATGCAGATTCTTCCAAGCTATGCCACGCGCCCAGCGGCGGACGGCGCGGGTGCGGAGAAATATCAGACGCTGCTGGGCACGGAAGGCGACTGGACGCTGGAGTGCGGCGTGGATATCACGTCCACGCGCGGCGCGGTGAAAAATGCGGAGCCTCAGGTGCTCACGCTGGGTGAAAGCAAGCTGGACCTCAAAAAATTCAGCGTTTCCCCGCTGGGAGCCGTCGCCGTTGTGGATGAACACTTCACCGGCGGCATCGGTGAAGGCGATGTCGTGCAAAAGGATGGCTATACTTCATTGGAACAATACGCCGTGCGGGACAGCGCGGGAAACTGGATGTATTGGATGCGCCCGTCAGGCTGGACCGTTGGTGAAGAGTCCCTGTACGAGTTTGTGAAGCCCGCGGACGGCGTAGACAGCCTGACCTTTGTGCCGGTGCTTTACAGCGGCACGGCGCAGGCGCAGGAGGCCCTCGCCCCGCTGGAGCGGGGCGCGAAGCTGGAAGTGACGAACCTCTCTGGCTATACGGTCGAAAGTTTTGTGCTGGACGGCCGCCGTCTGGAACTGACGCTGGCGCCTTACGGCCCGCAGGCCTATGGGATGGTTGGCCTGGAGATTGAACCGTGCGGCGCGGACGGCTCGCCCGCCTATGACGAAGAACAGGCCCGCACCTGCATTGTGGACAGCTACACCGACCACGCGACGGGCAACGTCGTTTATACAATGGACTTCTATCACGATGAGCCGCTGCTTTCTTCCGCGGTGCAGCTCCGCTATACAAAGCTGGCCGATATCGCGCTGGACGAAGCGAACGCCGTCACCGTCCCCTTGGCCTGAACGGAAAACTTTTTGCAGCACGGTAACATGCCGGATACAAAAAGGCGACAAGTTTGAAACAAACGCGCGCTAATCTGGAAAAAAGGGCAGGAGCCAGCCTGCCCAAAGGGGAGGAATGGGAATGCAGACCGTTTATGATCGGGAGGTGACGCTCCATTCGCGGAACGTGCAGGGCCGGAATGCTCTGACGGAGCGCGCCGGGCGTGCCGCCGTCTTTTACAAACCGGCTCATGCGCGCAAAACACAGCCCGGCGCATGGCGGCGGCTTGCCGCTGTGGCGCTGTGCTGCGGGGCGCTGCTGTGTGCGTTCCGTCTGTATGGAAGGGCACGCAGCCGGTTCGGAGTGCAGCTCCCGGTCAGGACGGTCCTGCAAAACCCGGAGCTGCCCAACGGCTGCGAGGCCGCCAGCTTGGCGGCTCTTTTGAAATATAAGGGCGTGCCCGCCGACAAGCTGGATCTTGCCTATGGTTATATCCCGCGCGGCGATATCGAAGAAACCACGGACGGCCGCACCGGGCCTGACCCAGAGCTGGCCTATGCGGGCGACCCAGCCGCGGGCCTGGGCTTTTACTGCTTCGCACAGCCGGTGGCACAGGGGGCGAACGCCTATCTGGCGGCGCAGGGCTCGGCTCTGCGTGCGGCGGATATAACAGGCGTTACCGGACAGGGGCTTTTGCAGTATCTGCGCGGCGGAGACCCTGTGATCGTGTGGATCACAAAAGACCTTTCCGCACCGCGCACGGGAGGCTGCACCTGGCTGCTGGCGGATACGGGCGAGACCTACGCGCCTTATGTCAATCTGCACTGCGTCGTGCTTGCGGGGTGGGACGGGGATACCTGCACCATCGCAGACCCGCTGCAGGGCAGGCGCAGAGTGGACGCGGCTGCGTTTCTGCAATGCTTCAGGCAAATGGGCAGCCGCGCCGTCGTGGTGCATTGACCAAAGCGGGGAAACGCGGAGCGCGAAGGAGCCTCTGCGGAAGAAAGCGCCTTTGTGGGATGACGGCTTTGGCGCCGGCGCACGCAAAACGCTTGGCGGCCCTTTGTGGGCCGGCAAGCGTTTTTTGCAGCAAAACACTTGCGCTTTTTTGTGTGTTCATGATAGAATGAATCGCTTGCAAATTTTCGGCAAAAGGAGGCGGCATCTTTTCATGACACGAAACAGCATTCGGCGTACCCAGTGCTGGCACAATACCCGGTTTCCCCGCAGGCCGCCCCCGGCCGCATCCTTCTGAACGCACGGCCACCCGCATGCAGCCGCCCGCGCCTCGTGCGCAGGCTTTGTTTTGCTGTGTGCCTTTATAAAATTTAGAAGGATGTTTTACATATGACATGGTTTATTCTTTCCCTGATCGCGATTCTGTTCTGGAGCGGCTCGGACCTGTTCTCCAAGCTGGGCTCCAGGCCCGACGATAAATACAGCCATTGGAAGATGGTCATGGCTGTGGGCGTTGTAATGGGCGCGCACGCCCTTTTCCTTATCGCCACGGGCACGCCGTTCAGCCTTTCGGATATCGTCACCTATCTGCCCGCCTCGGCTATGTATATCCTGTCCATGATCCTGGGTTATGCGGGGCTGCGGTACATCGAGCTTTCCATTTCCTCGCCCATCTGCAATTCCTCGGGCGCGGTGGCGGCGCTTTTGTGCTTTTTCATTCTGAAGGAAACGATGTCCGGCCTGCAGTTCTTCGCGGTGGCGCTGGTATGCGTGGGCGTGTTCGCGCTTTCCTATATCGAAAAGAAGCAGGACGATGCGCTGCGCCGCCAGGAGGGCGATACGCCCGACAAAAAGCATACCCGCAGCTTTCTGGCTATTCTGTTCCCCATCCTGTATTGCATCATCGACGGCCTGGGCACCTTTGCGGATGCGCTCCTGCTGGATACCGTCATTGCCGAGGAGCAGGCGAACATCGCCTATGAGCTGACGTTTCTGATGATGGCCGTTTTTGCGTTTGTGTATGTGGTGATCGTCAAAAAGCAGAAGATCAGCCTTCCGGCAGAAAAGCCCAAGCTGGCCGCCGCCCTGTGCGAGACCGCGGGCCAGTTCGCCTATGTGTTCGCCATCGGCGCAAACGCCATCGTGGCCGCGCCCATGATCTCTTCCTACTGTATCATGTCTCTGGTGTGGAGCCGCATTTTCCTCAAGGAAAAGCTGTCGAAGGCGCAGTACGCCGTTATTGCGGTGGCTGCCGTGGGCATCGCGATCCTGGGCATGGAATGACGAAACTGTAAACTTTTTGCAACAAAACGGCAGCGCCGCGCGTCTATATGACGTGCGGCGTTTTTGTTGTGCGCAGGGGAAAAAGCCGCCCCGCGCGGCACACCGGCGCGCCGCCGCCCATTACAACTTTCTAACAAGTCTGAGAGATAATGGGGATCGGAAAAAAAGGAGTGTCGCTTTATGGCGAAAATATTGATCGCGGAGGACGAGCGCCCCATCAGTGAGCTTGTCAAACGCAACCTTATGCTGGTGGGCCACACAGCGGCGCAGGCTTTCGACGGCCCTTGTGCGCTGGAGATGGCAGGGGCCGAGCGGTTCGACCTTGTGCTGCTGGATGTGATGCTGCCGGGCTGCTCCGGCTTTGAAGTAAAGGAACAGCTGGACCCGGCGCTGCCCGTCATTTTCGTTACGGCGAAGAACAACCTTTCCAGCCGTTTGCAGGGGCTGGGCCTTGGCGCCGACGATTACATCGTGAAGCCCTTTGAGATATTGGAGCTGCTGGCCCGCGTGGAGGCCGTGCTGCGCCGCGTGCACGCCGGGGCCGAGGTGTTCGACCTGGGCGACTGCCATGTGGAGTTCGGCACGCACCGTGTGTTCGTTGCCGGGCGCGAGGTGGCGCTTACGCCGCAGGAATTTATGCTGCTGGGCGTTTTGGTGCGCAACCGGAATCTGGCGCTTTCCCGGGAAAAGCTGCTGCAATTGGCCTGGGGCTACGATTATGAGGGAGACACCCGAACCGTGGACGTACATATTCAGAAGCTGCGCAAAAAGCTGGGCTTTGAAGATCGTATCCAGACGGTGTACAAGCTCGGCTACCGGCTGAGCACAAAGGAATAGGGAGCGCGCCGGGCGCTCCCGAAAATGGAGGCGCGGCGCTTGCGGAACAAAATGGAAAAGGGACGCGGGAGCGTCTGGCTGAAATTCTGGCAAAAGACCTATCTGCTCACACTGGCGCTGTTTCTGCTTGCACTGGGCGGCGGCATAACGGCCATTGCGTCCGTCAGTCAGCAGCGTGCGTTTGAAGCTGAATGCGGCAAGCTGTTGGCGCAGCAGCATTCCGTGGCGCAGAGCCTTGCCGCGGACGCCGCCGCAGTGCAGGCGCGCAGGCCGGAGGCGCTGCCGCGTCTGGCGCAGAACTACGCCGGGCAGCTGAAACGCTCCGGCGTTTTTCTGCGTGTGGCGCAGGCGGGCGACGTATGGGCGGATGAGCTGCCGCAGCCGGATTCCGCGTTGCCTGAGGTGCCGCCCGAGGGACAGCGCGTGCATACGGTACTGCTGTCCGGCGGGCGGCATGTGCTGTATATCTCCGCCGTGCTGCCCGCCCCGCCGGAGGATGTGGCCGTCACATGCGCGTTTGACATGGAGGCCTTTTTTGTACAGTGGGCGCAGACGCGCCGGGCATTTTTGCTGGCAGGCGCGGCGGTGTCCGCTGTTTTGGCGGCTGCGCTGTACGTTGTGCTGCGGGGGCTTTCCCGCCCCATGGAGCGGCTGGCCTGGGTGGCCGGGCGGCTGGCGGACGGCGATTACACGGCCCGCAGCCCGGAGCGCACGCGGGACGAGGTGGGCCAGCTTGCCCATGCGCTGAATGAGATGGCGGCCCGTGTGGAATGGAACGTGGCCGAGCTGCGTGAAACGGCCCGGCGCAAGCAGCAGCTTGTGGACAACGTAGCGCATGAGCTGCGCACCCCGCTCACGGCTGTGGGCGGCTATGCTGAATACATCCAGCGGGCCGAGCTGTCCGAGGAGGAAAAATATGAGGCTGCGCAGTACATCGTGGAGGAGGCAAACCGCCTTGCCGTGATGAGCGAGCGCCTTTTGCAAATGGCGGCCCTGCGGGGCGAACAGGCGGCGCGGGAGCCTGTGGACGTGCCCGCTCTGCTGGAAAAGGCGGCGCGCACCGTCGCACCCAAAGCCGCTGCCCGGGGCGTGGCGCTGGAGCCGGTGCAGGCGGACGCCTGTACGGTGCAGGGAGAAGCGGCGCTGCTGGAAAGCCTGATGGTGAACCTGGCGGACAATGCTGTAAAGGCATGCGGGCCGGGCGGCAGTGTGCGCCTTTGCGCACGGCGGGAGACGGGCCGCCTGACGCTCACGGTGCAGGATACGGGCCGCGGCATGGACGCGGAGACGCTGGCGCACATCGGTGAACCGTTTTACAGGCCGGACAAGGCCCGCAGCCGGGAACAGGGCGGCGCGGGGCTGGGCCTTGCGCTGTGCTTCCAGATCGCGCAGAGCCATGGCGCGGCGCTGTCCTTTACCTCCGCGCCGGGCGCGGGCACCACGGCCGCCGTAATATTTACAGCTTGATGACATCTTGAAGAAAATGCCGCAACAGCTTCATGGGATACTGGGAGCATCGAAAGGAGGTTGCTTGCGATGAAGAAAAGCAACAGAACGGTGCGGAAGATGCGGAGCGCTTGGACGGGATTTACTACGGCGTGCCTGGCGGCGGCGCTTACGATGAGCGCTTTGGTGTCCTGTGCGCCGCAGGAGAGCCGGCCCGTTGTGACCAGCGACGACCTGACGCCGCCCAGCGCCGCGCAGGAGGCCATTGCGCAGGATATTGGCGGTGGTAAAAATTATGCGTATCTCTGGGAGGCGGAGCAGACTGAAACCGTGGTGGAGGAATGGATAAAGACGCATGAACAGATAGTGGACACTCTGCGGGGCCTGATCGCGCAGGGGGAGGATACCGTCAAAGAGGCGGGATTTGTTTCGGTGGAAGCCGCGCAGACGGAACTGGAATACTGGCAGGCCGTTTTGGAGCGGGAGCCGGAACAGCTCCGGCAATCGCTGCGGGAAGAAGCGGCGCTTGCACCGGTCGTTTCCGCACAGGAAGCAGCGAATATAGCGGGCGTAGCGTTTGAAACGATGTACGGGCTTGACCTCTCCCAAAAGACGCTGCGGCTGAACTGTTACCAGTCCGATTCCAATATGGAGTACCATATCGCGGGCGGAGGCGTGATGCGGACGGTTTGGGGAGTGGAACTGCCGGAGGAGCCGGACGGCGTATTGTTCAGCACCAACGCCATCAGCTGCACGCTGGATGCGACGACCGGCGAGTTTATCGCCGTGGATTATACGCTCGGCAGTGAAGAAATCGCGGCCATGCAGGCGACGGCGGTTCCGGCCTGCTTTATCCAAAGGGCAGACCCCGACGCTGCGGGCAGCTATGGCTATTGGGATGAAACCGAAGCGAGCTATGCCGGGACAGTGGAGAAGCTGAAACAGCAGGCAAAGGAACAACTTTCCGGCAGTGCGCTCGTCGGCGGCGCGGCAGTGACGGAGGTCCGTGCGGAGCTGGAAGGAAAGATAGAGGAAAGCGGAGAGAACCACATCAGCCTGTGGGTCGATTGCGACAGCGGAAAAACCTATCAGCTTTACCGGGGATATTACCTTCAGCCATACGTCAATTATGATTTCGGTGGATATCCGCTGCGTGCCTATCGGATTACAAACGACACCTATTTAAAAGGAGAATGAGCGCCCTTGCGCCGCCATATCCTGTAAAACGTTTGTAAAATGACATGCGGAGTCAAAATTTAAGATAGACTTAAGGAAAACATGATACAATTTCGACACACTTGTGTGTTAAACTATCAAAAAATGGCGAAAAAGGGCGGGTGTGCGTGCAGTCGGAGAACTGTGACAGACAGATTTAAATGGCGTAACCGTGTTGCTTGTAGATGAAATGCACAAATTATAAAGACTGGTAAAAAGCCCGCGAAGCCTGATATCAAAAGGCTTCGCGAGTTTTTTGTGTATTGGTAGTCAAATAGTAGTCAAGCGAGAATAATACAACCTAGCTATCAAAGAGGTCGAGAGCGGCGGGCACCGATATCTTCATCCAAGTTCTTTACCGTCAAGTTTCCGCTGTCTGATAGGTTTGCTTAGGGCTGCGCGGCTTGTCAGGCAGCGAAAGACGAATCGCTCCGCTCGCCACCAGCGGATCCAGGTAATGGCGCAGGGCATATTGTGCAGACGAAATTCCCAGATAGGCAATGATTTCGGCACGGCTCCGCGGTTCCACGCAAAACGCCAGCAGTCCTTTCGGATCGGGTATCGAAGTTACGGTCATCGGTTCCAGTGTTTTTTGCGGAGCTACCTTTGCCCGATTTCGCAAAGTTACCGAAAAATTGCTGCGCGTATTGGTGAACACAGGAGTTGGCAGTCCCAACTCTGCCATCGCGTGTTGGATGCGGGGGATACCGGAATAGCGGTTTTCTGTTTGACCCAGCGATTCCATAGCGGTCACTAACACCGGATTGCGTGTATCTGGTTGGACTTTCCCTAGCTGGTCTACTGTCAAGCGTCCATATAGGCCACCCGGATTGGCGACTTCCAGTCGGTCGGAATACATCGTCAGTTGGATGGGCATCCCTTCCGTATGGATGCTGTAATCACGATGAACCAGTGCATTCAAAACTGTTTCACGCACAGCGTCCAGTGGATATTCCGGTCGGTCAATGCGGCGTCCAGTTTCCGGATCGATTCTGGTGGAAACCTGCATATTATTGCGTACAAACGCAACCGCCTGGTCCAGCATTTCCGGCAGAGTTCCCTCCAGCCGCTTGCTGTCAATAAAACGCTGCCCCTGTTCATCCAACAAGCCCATTTCCGTTCCAGGCACATGGGTTGCGATGATGCTGAGCTGTGGAAAATATGCTTGGGGATAAGGGCTGAATAGCAGGACGGCAGCCAATGTAACGACACCATTTTTAGTGACGCCAATCAAATCATACAATTGTGATAGATCCAGTGTTGCAAAATGAACCCGGTCCTGTTTCCGGCGAAGGACATACTGAGCCAAATGATCTTGATCCAGATTTTGTACCCGGAGCTGCTCCACAGGGCGTATATCGTCCCGATACTTTTTACGAAACGCCTCGTAGCTGTACACCTCGTATTCTGTCATCGGCTTATCTGCGTCACCGACTCGAATATAGGAACCCTGCATTCTTCCTTTTGCGGTTTTGAAACACGGACGCTCCGTTATATCGACCGGCGGAATCTCTGCCGAAACAAAAACCTTGCCGTCTTCCTCGTACACCGAAAAGACCGGTCGTACTACAGGGGTCATCTGTTCGCCATATTCCATGACCTTGCGCTGAAGGTCATGCGTATCGTATACGCCAACCTTTGCGAAATGGGCCTTTTCGTCTAAGCCAAACACCAAGGTGCCGCCGCTGTCCTGGTTGGAAAAAGACGACAAAGTATTATACAATTTTTCCGGGCATCCGCCATGGGCGGATTTTACTTCGATGGTTTGTTCCTCGCAGTGTCGGCTCTGTATCTGTGCCAATAACTTCTTCAGTTCTGCTTCTACCATTTGTACGACTCCTTCTCAAAAAGTGAACAAGCAAAGAAAAAGAGTTCACTTTCTCTCGAAAATCAACTCAAAACGCAAGAAGTCAATTCGAAAGGTTGAGTTTTCTCTTGTGTTTCTTCTGTTATATCACAAGAAGGATGTCAAAACAAGATGTTCTAATGGTTTTTTTATTCATTTGTTTTATATTTTCCAATACAAAATGTGTTGCGTTAAAAACGCACAAGGGATAACAATCAGAACTCTTTTTAACCGTAAAGCGTCGCCCAACGAAACCATCATAATAACGTTCTTTTCCTTTTGTTAAGTTCACTTGTCTCAGACTTAGCCGTCCATAGACCAGTTGGACGTAGTAGTCTGGCTGGGAACTACGGGAAGGCGGAACAAAGCGATTATAGAACGTGGATTTGGTTGGGTTCACATAATCGTGAGTAAATATAGGAAAAGCTCGTTGATGGTTGGAACAACATACTTTGCGGGTTTTTTGAAATGAGTTACACGGTGGTGATCAAGTGGCGGTTAGAATTTTCAGCAACAGAACTACGAAGTTACCGTTTGGCCTCATCGTGAGCTCGTTTCGTCGCAGCGGTTGATACAACCCACTGTTTACCAAACTTACGGACATCCACACCATTCACGAGTTTTCCGTAAAGATGGCTTTACGCAAAGTGCTTTCATTTAGTCCACACAACTCACTATTCTATAGTTTGACTCAACAGGGCAACTATCCGAGATGTGCCTTCCCATCGTTATGATCGATTTCTTGTTAGTACAGACTTGGAAGTATTGAACTTTTTTGTTCTGGAGGCGCATGCGAACAGTTCTGTAGAGCTTTTCTTTCAGAGCGGGTTTTGAAACGACCTTTTTTCACACATATTACTTGCTGGAATGAGTAGACAAGAAATTTTTGATTTTTTTATAAAAGTTGCCTATTGAATGTGGCTCTGAAATCTGATATTTTAAATTTAGAGGCTTTGGAAAACGTTTGCCAATGAAAAAGAGAGGACCAAGGATGGTGACAATAAAGAAAATTGCACGGGAAGCCGGCGTATCACTTGCCACGGTTTCCCGTGTACTGACCAACAGCCGTCCTGTTCGGCCAGAACTGCATGAACGAGTGATGAACGTCGCGCACGAACTGGGCTACGTGCCGAATACCGCGGCTCGCGCTCTTGTGAAACGACGCACAGATTCCATCGGAGTGGTCGTGAACAATCTGCACGATCCCTTCTTCCATGACCTGATCCGAGGGTTCGAAGCTGGGGCCGCACAGACAGATTACAATGTGGTATTTTGCAGCGCAATGAGTCGGGCGCGCCAGCTCAAACAGCGGTATGTGCGCTATCTGAGCAACGGTGTTGTGGATGGGATCATTCTGTATGCTTCTTACGATTCGGACGAAGCCGTAGTGCGTGAACTGCACGCCAGCGAATTTCCTTTCGTTCTGATAGAAAGCAGTGTGGAAGGTGTAAAAACCAATAACCTTCTCATTGACAACGAGGGCGGAACATACAATGCCGTGCGGTATCTCCACCGGTTCGGGCACCAGCGTATCGCTTACATTGCTGGCCCGGTTGACAAACATATCTGTGTTGAACGTCTGGGCGGATATCTCAAGGCAATGAAAAATCTGTGTCTGCCCGTAGACAAAGAGCAAGTATGCTATATACAGAATGGTTACAGCGACGGATACGGCATCATGGAGCGTCTGCTGAGCCTGCCGCAGGCGCAGCGTCCCACGGCCGTTCTGTGCTACGATGATGCCGTAGCTAGCTATGCGATCCGCTTCGCCATGGAGAAAGGATACCGTGTGCCCGAAGAGATCTCGGTGATGGGCTTTGACAATCAGACCATCCTGCCGGACGGATACCGGGGACCGTCCATCACCAGCGTGTCCCAGCCGCTGTATGACATCGGATTTGACAGCATGATCCTGCTGACCCAGATCCTGCGCGGAGAAAAAGAAGGCACGGTCATCAATCGGTATCAGACCCACATTGCAGAAAAAGAGACTGTAACATATCTGAAAAAGGATGAATGATATGAATGGATTGAACAAGCGCTATGTGGCGGGAGTAGACGGCGGCGGCACCAAGACAGCCTGCATGATTGCCGACGAAACAGGCAGCATTCTTGGCTATGCTGTCGCCGAAGGGTCCAATCATCAGATCAGCGGCTTTCCGCTTGCGATAGAAAACGTTTACCTCTCGATTAGAACAGCCTGTGCCCAAGCCGACATCTCATTTTCTCAGCTTTCCTTCATTTATCTAGGAATGGCTGGCGCCGACTCTGCCGACGACTTCGATATGCTGAACCGGGCTTTTTCCGAAAAATTCGACTCTATCCCGTTCCGAGTCGTTAACGATATCTGGATCGCTTTCGCCTGTGAGGCAGAGCAGGACTGGGGTGCGGTTTCCGTATGCGGGACCGGCGGGAATCTGGGCGTCAAGGACAGGAACGGACATATGTACTCCGTGCGGGCCCTGCGCTATATGCTGGGAAATTACGGCGGCGGACATCATCTGGCGGAAGTGGCGATGCATTGGGCGTTCCGGTGCGACGAACATACCGGGCCTGATACACGCCTGACACAGTTCCTTCCGCAGTATTGCAACTGCGCCGACATGGACGAACTGGCTGCAAAAATATATGAAAGCGGATATCAGTACTACAAACAGTACAACATTTCAAAGCTAGTGTTTGATCTTGCTTGGGAAGGCGACCGTGTATGTACTGATATTCTGTGGCGAATGGGTACACGACTGGGAAATATGCTGGGCAACCTCATTACATATGCCGGCCTTTCCCGCGAGCAGATCCCTGTGGTTCTGGCAGGAAGCCAGTATTCCAAGGACGAGCACGGCCTTTTGACCATTCCTCTGGAGACGGCTTTGAAACAGTATGTTCCGCAGGCGCGCATCCAAATCGTGGGCTGTCCGCCGGTGGTAGGTGCCGTATTCCGGGTACTGGAATGCGTAGGCTGTTCCCCGGAGCCCCGGCAACGTCTGTTGATAAAAACGCAGGCAAATGAAAAAACCTGACGGGGGATTATTTTTGCAGTATTTGGAAAACGTTTACCGACGATTTCCATGACATAATCTTAACCGAAGAAGGTGATCGTGTGCAGCATGAGAGAGACATGTTTTTATACGCATGGGACGTGATAGACGAGGGCGCACGGCCGATGGCACAGCGCCTGTCCGCTTTGGGCGTGACAAGCGTTTCTCTCGCGGCTGTTTACCACAGCGGAAAGCTGCTGCTGCCGCATAATCCGAAGCGTTGCGTGCTGGTTCTTGAGGACAACCGGAGCTACTTCCCGTCAGATCCCGGGCGGTACGGAACGCTGCGTCCCGCCGAATCGGAACTGCTGCGGGGGCACAACCCGGAATTCTGGAATGAAATGCTGCACGAATTCCATGCGTGCAACATCCGGGTCTGTGCCTGGGTCGTGGTATTTCACGCGGACCGTCTCGCCCGGATGTATCCGGAATATGCGCTGCACAACGCGTGGGGAGAACCGTCCCCGCACAGTCTCTGTCCTTCCGGAGAAGAAGCTTTCCGCTACGGACTCAGTCTTCTGGAAGACGTCGCGGCATCCGGTGTGGATGAGCTTCATCTTGAATCTGCGGAATACGGCGGATTCCTGCACGGAGCGCACCATGAAATGCAGGCATATGCTGACTGCTCCGGTCTGGAGCGGCTTCTGAGCCCCTGTTTCTGCCCGGCCTGCATAGAGCGGGCACAGCGCGGAGGAGTGGATGCGGAGCGTCTGCGGGAAGAAGTCCGGAACCGGGCTTTCCGCTTTTTCAATCTGGAACCTGCGGAGCTGGAGGACGAGAGCCTCCGGCAGGCATGGAACCGTCTGCGCACGCAGAGGATCACGGAATTCTACGCACAGCTCCGCGCCCGCCTGGACCGCCGCGGCCTTACCGTAAAGGTCAAGCCCATTCTGTGGATGACCGGCGGGGCCGACCCGCTTTGCTCCGGAGTCGACGTCCGGCAGCTCGCCCCGTTTATCGACGGTGCTCTTGCCGCGTATCCGTCTTCACCGCAGGACGTGGAAGCCTTTGCGGCGCGTGCACGGGCCTTTGTCCCGGCGCATGTACCGCTGAGCTTTGGCGTTCGCCTGATGGCGCCGCAGACCACGCGCCCGGAACAGGTTGCGGAATACCTGGCCGCCTATCGGAATCAGGGCGTAAATTCGCTGTTCTTCTACAACTACGGAATGGCACCTTTACCTTTCCTGGAGGCATTGTCACAATGAAAAGCATGCAAACGATCGGCGTGATCGGAACCGGTGAGATCGCCCGTCTGCACATGGAAGCTCTGCGAACGTTTTCCTGGCAGCTGGCCGGAGGATACGACGTAAACGTTTCTGCGGCGCAGGAATTCTGCCGGACATTCGGAGGACGCGTGTACGAAAGCTCGCAGCAGCTTCTGGACGATCCCGGCATTGACACGGTATATGTGTGCACGCGGCACGACAGCCATGTCCGGGTTGCCTGCGCAGCCATGGCCGCAGGCAAAAGCGTATTTCTGGAAAAACCTCTCGCCATGGGAACCGAAGATGCCCTGCTTCTGCTGAAGGCGCATTCCGAACATCCCGTTCCGTTCGCTGTGGGCTTCAACATGCGCGTGGCGCCCGCAACGCGGAAATTCCGCTCGCTGCTGAACGAAGCGCAGGCGCAGGTCGTCTCCTTCAAAGCCAGCATGACCGGCCCGCCTTTCATGGACGGATGGGCGTCGGACCCGGTGCAGGGCGGCGGAGCGCTCGTGTGCCAGGGTTCCCACATGTTCGATCTGCTCCGGTATACGCTGGGCAGCCCTGTGGCTGCCGTGTGCGGCAGCGTCCAGCATCTCGGCATCTCGCCGGACCGCGAGCCGAATGCCGCCACACTGCTTGTGAAGCTGGAAAACGGAGCCTGCGGAACGCTCCTTCTGCACGACCGCGGAAATCCCGCTTTTCATGCGGGAGCTGAAGGCCGCATGGTCGGCATCACGGCATACTCTCCTCAGGGCACATTTGAAATGGATGCATACGGAAAAGTGCGCTGGGGAACGGCCGGCGGTTATTATGAATGTCTTCCCCCGGATGAGCCTGATCAGTGTACCAGATGGGGCTACCGCCGGGAAGCCGAGGAATTTCGAAGGCTTCTGGAAACGGGGAAAAGCGAACTTTGCACTCTGGAACAGGGCCTTGGCGTGGTCGCCGTCGTGGATGCCGCCCGCCGGGCAGTCCGGTCCGGCGGATGGGAACACTGCCCGGAAATAAAGAACAGCATGGAGGAACATCAATGACCATTCAGGAAAAATACGGATTTCGGAAAGTGCTGAACACGCGTGGGCCTGCAACCATCCTGGGTGCGGCACGCGTGAGCGATCCGGTTCGCAAAGAGATCTATGACATTCTGGGAGAATCCGTTGAGATCTGGGAGCTTCAGCGTTGCGCCAGCCGGAAGATCTCACAGCTGACGAACGCCGAAGCGGGATGCGTCGTCAACTGCTCCAGCGCCGGGATGGCGGTCGCTGCGGCTGCGGCACTGACCGGCAGAGACCCCGCCAAGATCAAAGCGCTTCCCGACATCACCTGGCCCCGCAAGAAAATCCTGATTCAGAAAGGACAGGTAACGGGAGCCGGCGACTGCCCGGTGTGGCAGGTGATCAAAATGACCGGCGCGGAATACGTGGAGATCGGCGAAGCGCTGGACTGCGCCACGTTCCACCTGCGCGCTGCGCTGGACGATACCGTGGCCGCCGCCTTTTACGTGATGGAAGACACATTTGCCCCCAACCTGCTGCCGCTGGAAATCTTCGTTCAGATCTGCCATGAGAAAAATGTTCCTGTGATCTGTGACGCCGCTTATCTGACCGATTTCACGATGCTGGCAGCAGCGGGCGTGGATCTGGCCATTTACAGCGGACAGAAATGGCTTGGCGGCTGCACAAGCGGCATTGTAGCCGGCAGAAAAGATCTGGTCCATGCCTGCTTCCTTCAGGAAATGGGCATCGGACGGCCCATGAAAGTCGGCAAGGAAGGCATCGTGAGCATCATGGCTTCCATCGACAACTGGCTGAACCGTGACACGGAACAGATCGAGACCTTCCAGAAACACCTGGCCTCGAACATCGCCGAGGCGGTGTCCGACATTCCGGGTGTGACCTGCGCGGTGGAAAAGTCGCTCTATTCCCCGTCCGTCCGTCTCCGCATGGAGATCGACGCAAACACGACCGGCATTTCCGCGTGGACCATCAACGAGGATATGGGCAGGCTGGACCCGGTCATCAAAACGGATGACTATTATGTCAGCCGCGGGATCATCATTTTCGACATGGCTTATCTGGACGAAGGAGACGACCGGATCATCGGCGGCGTCCTGCGGGAATATCTGACCGGCGAGCGCAAATCGGCGCCCGGCAAAAGCGGAGCGTCCGATGTGCCGAAAACGCGCCAGGACACTTTGTACGAAATGTTCGACGCGTGGCTCGACGGCGACCCGAGAGGTTGAAGCCATGATCCGGGTTGGACTTGCCGGCTTTTCGCAGGGGTATTACGCCACCGAATACATGAGCTATCTGGAACGCTTTAAGGAGATTTCGGTAGCGGCCGTTTGCGATTGCGGAGAGTCGGAAGAGTATGTGAAAGAGTGCGCCCTCACGACGGCACAAGCCTTTTCGGAAAAGATGAAAGCTCCGCTGGTGCATGATTACGAAGAGTTTTTGCAGTGTGAGCTGGACGCAGTGCTGATTTGCAGCGAAACGGCAGACCATGTCCGCATGGCCAAGGCCGCTCTGGAGCGAGGGCTTCACGTATTCATATCAAAACCGCTGTGCTTTTCTCCGGATGATGCGGCTCTGCTGGGGCGGACGCCACACAACAAGGTTCTGCTGTGCGGGAATCCGCTGAAATACGAGCAGAGCGTGGAAGAGATGCACGCCAGACTGGCAGCCGGAGAAATAGGATCGGTCCACAGTCTGCGCATAACAGTCAGCCATCCGGCGATGACCGCACAGGCGTGGGAGCGTGACCCGGCGCGCAGCGGCGGACCGTTCGGCACATATGCCGTTTACCTGTTCGATCTTGCCCGCTGGCTGACAGGGCAGCGTCTTGTCTGGCTGTGCGCTCTGGGAGAGAACTTCGCAACACCGGAAATTCCGGGGCCGGACACCATCAAGATCATCGGCCGCTGCTCCGGAGGAACTCATGTGGTGCTGGAACTGTTCAGTTCGATCCGCCACGAATATCCTTTCGTGGAAATGGAAGCAGTCGGAGAGCAGGGCACACTGATTACCCGGAACCGCAATTACTCCACGGTCTCTCAGACGCAGGCGGGAGCTGTTCCGGGCACACTGCGCACCAGCAACATGACCGTTGGAGAAATGGAACATTTTCTGGCCTGCATCCGCGGACAAGACGTTCCCCGGTGCAGCCTGAGCGATATGGCATATACGGTGCGCTGTCTGGACGCCGCTCAGAAGAGCATGGCTTCCGGGAGGCCAGCCGAACTGCCGCGGGAGGAGGAAACGACATGAACCGATGTGCTGTCATCGGTTGCGGCTGGGCGGGCCGGCATCATATGGAAACAGCGGCGGAAAGCGCCTTCGCTGAGTTAGCCGCCGTGGTGGACCCGGACGAGAACAAGCGGCAGGCCGCATCGGAACGCTACGGCATACCGGCATACCGGACTCTGGAGGAGCTTCTGGCTTCCCCGACGGAATTCGATACGGGCATCGTAGCAACGCTGCCCGGCCTGCACGCAGAACAGTGCCGGCTTCTGATCGCGGCGGGAAAACACATCCTGTGTGAAAAACCTGTCTGCCGCACAAGCGCAGAGATCGCCGCGCTCCAGCGGGAAGCGCAGCAAGCGGGGATCACGTTCGGCGTCGTGTTCAACCAGCGGTACGGCGCGGCGGTGCGCCGGGCCAAAGAGATGATGGAAGCCGACGGTGGGACGCTCCACCTGATCACGGCCAGCATGTACCAGCACTGGCCCACCCAAACAGGCGGACACGTCACCGGTACGTTCATGATCACCGACGCGTGCTGTCATCTGCTGGACCTGATGACCTATCTCTGCGGCCCGGTGCAGCAGGTGAAAGCCATCGCGGCAAAAGTAGAGAGTGAGCTGTATTCGGATATTTCCGTCTCCATACTGTTCCGGAACGGCTGCGTGGGCTGTATGAGCCACAGCAACGTCGGAGGCAAATTGGACACACAGCACCCGTTCCAGTGCGTGGACATCCACACCAAAAACGCGCGGTATTGCATTGAAAACCAGTGCGACCGTCTCACTGTATATCCCCATGACAGTCTAGAACGGCTGGTCTATGAGCCTTCTGTTTTTCAGCGGCGTGATTATTCCGTCTCAATGCGGCTTGCGTGTGAAGACTTTCTGCGCGCTGTTGCACAGGTCCGCACTCCTGATGCGAACATTGATGACGCGCTTATCAACATGCAGATTCTGGAAGCCGTTTTAGCTTCCATCTGAAAACCAAACAATAAAAATAAAGGAGAGAAAAGCGATGAAAAAGTTGGTAGCCTTATCTTTGACTGTGGCCTTGTGCCTTGGGATGTTCTCCGCATGTTCCGGCGGAGGAACGAGCTCTGTGGCGAATTCCGGTTCTGCAAGCACCGCGGATTCGCAGGGCAGCGGGGAACCCATTACACTGACATTCCAGTACATCGGCGGCACAGTGCCTGCACAGGACGCGGTCATCAATGATGCAATCGACGCTTTCAATGAAGCCAACCCGAACATTACCGTCGAGCCCATCTACATTGACTGGGGCAACGGACACTCGCAGTTCATGAATGCCGTCATGGCAAACACCGCTCCGGATATCGCGATGCTGGGTGGTACGTGGTGCGTAGAGTTCGTGGAAAACGGCTCTCTGGCTCCGATCACGGACTATGTCTCGCAGGATCTCATCGACTCGTTTATCCCCTCCGGCTTCGACGTTATGACTGGTGCGGATGGCACCATCTACGGCCTGCCCTGGGATGGATGCACCTGGGATGTGATCTACCGCACCGACTTGTTCGAGGAAGCGGGAATCACCGAAGTTCCCACCACGTGGGAAGAGCTGCTTGCCGCCGGTGAGAAGATGAAGGCAATCGGCAAGACTCTGCTGACGGTCTCCTGCGCAGGATACGAAGTGGACGACTACTACCTGCCGTTCCTCTGGCAGGCAGGCGGAACCGTCTGCGAACGCGATGAAAACGGCAACTGGGTCAGCTCAATGAACAGCGAGGAAAGTCTTGCCGCCGCGAAGTTCTACTGTGAGCTGGTGGAAAAGGGATATATGCCCGCTGAAATCACCGGTATGGATTTCGAGTCTGTGCTGAACAGCTTTACCGCAGGTGAAACCGCAATGATGGTAGCCGGTATGTGGAACATCGCCACGCTTCAGGGCATGCCCGAAATGGACGGCAAATGGGCAACTGCTCGGAGCTGGGCGGGTCCGGGCGGCAACGCCGTGCTCAGTTATCCGAATACCGTCCACATCACCGAGCAGAGCAAACACAAGGAAGATGCCGGCCAGTTCCTGCAGTTCTTCTACGACGAAGGATACTACGAGGAATACTGCATCGTCAGCGGCGTGTTCCCCTTTACCAAGGACTTCGCGGAAAGCGAATATGCTCAGGACCCCATGCTGAAGCCGTTCATTGAAGATGCGCAGTACGGCCTGAACCGTCCGGCCACAAGCAAGTATGAAGAATTCCGTCAGTTGTATCTGTGCCCGGGCGTGCAGTCCATGGTGGCGGGAGAGATCACTCCGGAAGAGTTCTGCGCTCAGATGGAACAGAACTTCCACGACCTGCACGCGGGCTGACCCCATGAAGACACTCTGACCGGATGAAATAACCGAATGCTCCCTGCGGCATGTGGTGCCGCAGGGAGTCTCAAGGAGGATAAGCCGTGTGGAAGATTTACTGATTCAAAACGCGTATATCATTGACGGCACGGGAACTCCGGGATTTCCCGGAACGTTGTCGGTCCGCAACGGCCGCATCAGCGGCATATGGCGTCAGGCGGCACACCGGACGCCCGCCCGCGAAACGCTGGACGCCGGGGGAAACGTTCTGTGTCCGGGATTTGTGGATACCCATACGCATTCCGATATGATCCTTCTGCACGACGGACGCCAGCCCTCCAGCATTACACAAGGCGTCACAACCGAAATTCTGGGACAGGACGGCCTTTCCTACGCGCCGCTCAGCCCGGACCATCTTTCGTCCTACGCCAAATACCTGAAGGGCATCGACGGTACATTCGACGACGTCACGCTGGACTTTTCCACCGTTGAGCAGTATTTGTCGCGTCTGGACGGAAACACGGGAGTCAACACTGCGTTTCTCGTCCCGCACTGCGCTCTCCGGTTGGAAACCGCCGGGTTTGAAAACCGGAAGCTGTCTGCGCAGGAGATGAGCAGGGCCAAGGATCTTCTCCTCCAAGGGCTGGACGAAGGCGCAAAGGGATTTTCCACCGGACTGAGCTATTTCCCCGGCGCATACAGCAATACCGATGAGCTTGTTGAACTGTGTTCCGCGATGGCAGAGCGGGGAGACGTATATGTCACGCACCTGCGCACGGTCTTCCAGGGCGAGCGCTTCGACGCGGTGGAGGAAGCGCTGGACATTGCCCGGCGGTCAGGGGTAAAGCTCCACTTTTCGCACTACCGCACCGGCGGAGAAACGATCGGACACGTGCAGAAAATCATGGAAAAGATCGACCGCGCCATTCAGGAGGGCCTGGACATCACTCTGGAACTGTATCCGTACCCGTACGGTGCGTCTTATGCCCCTATGCTCGTCCCTCCGTGGGCCAGCGAGGGCGGTGTGGACGCGATTCTGAAGCGTCTGACTGATCCTCAGCAGCGCAGGCGTATCGCCGATTACATCGACCGCGAGTTCCCCCTGTTTGACGGCGTGATCGCCTATGCCGGCGAGGACAGCTCCCTCGAGGGCCGGACCTTCCGCGAACTGGCCCGGGAACAGGGGCAGAGCATGGGACAGACGGTGGCCGGTCTTCTTCTGAGCCAGAAACTGGTGATCGGATTCCACGATCCCGAACCTGAGCTGAGCGGAGAAGTACAGCGGCAGTTTGAGCGGGATGTGCTTGCTCTGCTGTCCCGCCCGAATTACATGGTGGGTTCGGATGCCATCCATCTCGGGACATCTCCGCATCCCCGTGCCTGGGGTTCCTTTGCCAAGCTTCTCCG
Organism: Ruthenibacterium sp.; assembly: GCF_017421385.1. NCBI lineage: Bacteria > Bacillati > Bacillota > Clostridia > Eubacteriales > Oscillospiraceae > Ruthenibacterium > Ruthenibacterium sp. The sequence goes on from NZ_JAFOIN010000001.1 coordinate 20,991, forward strand.
CCTGGCCCGGGAATACCGCTTTCCTCTGGAAACTATGATCCAGAGGCTCTCAGATCTTCCTTGCAGACGGTTCGGACTCTCCGGAAGAGGTCGGCTGCAAGCAGGATATTGCGCGGATATGGTTCTGTTCGACTCTCAGACGGTAACCGACCGCGCTACGGCAGAAAACCCGCGCACGCAGGCAAGCGGCGTGAAAAACGTATGGGTGAACGGCCGCGCCGCATTGCTTGACGGTATACCGACAGGAGCACTTGCCGGACGCCGTGCATAAGACAGGAGAAACGCAGATGAAAGCAAAACGAAATCGGACAAAGTTCCGCCAGAGCGCGTACGCCTACGTGCTCATTGCACCGGGGCTTCTGCTGGTGGGCATTATTCTCATCTATCCGCTGCTTCGGGGCATCGTCTCCAGCTTTTTCACACAGGCTTCCGGCAGCATGGAATTCGAAGAATTTGTAGGGTTGCAGCACTACCAGGAACTTTTGAGCGATCAGATTTTCTGGAAAGCGCTGCGGAATTCCGCTTTTTCCACCGTCATCATCGTGGCGGCGCTGTATACGATCGGACTGTGCATCGCACTTCTGCTGAACAAAAGTTTCCGCGGGCGCGGCGTATATCGCAGCCTGGTATTGATTCCATGGGTAGTTCCGGGCATCGCCGCGGCCATGACATGGAAATGGATGTACGCCAGCCAGTACGGCATCGTAAACCATATCTTGCAGGCTCTGGGCCTGATTGACAACAACGTGGACTGGCTCGGTTCCACAGCCACTGCGCTCGGGTCGATCATGGTCACAACCGTCTGGAAAGATATCCCGTTTGTGACGATCGTGCTTCTGGCTGCGCTCCAGTCTGTGGACACAACACTGTATGAAGCTGTGAAGATCGACGGCGGCAACGCCTGGCAGGGATTCTGGCACATCACCATGACGGGCATCAAGAATGTGAGCATCACGACGGTGCTGCTGGAAATCATCTGGACTTTCAACAAATTTGATCTTGTCTACACCATGACGAAGGGCGGCCCTTCCAACGCGACCCAGACGATCCCCGTGTATACGTATATCACGGCATTCAACTTTTTCAAGCTCAACAAAGCCGCCGCGGTCGGCGTGATCGGGCTTCTGGTCGTGGGCATCTTTGCGGTTCTGTACATCATCTATAACAGCAGAGAGGAGGCGCAGAACCGATGACAGCAAAACGCAGAAAGGAACTGCTGGGCAAGGCCGGAATCTACGTGAGCCTGTCGGCCATCACCCTGCTTCTGATTTTCCCCTTCGTGTGGATGATCTCCACCTCGCTGAAGGACAAAAACGAAATGTTTTCCGCCACGCCGACGCTGTTCCCCAAGCAGATCACACTGGAGAATTACCGATCCATGTGGTTTGACTACGGCTTCGGGACGTATCTGAGAAACAGCCTGACCGTAGCGGTCAGCACGACGCTGATCACGCTGCTTGTCGCCACGTTTCTGGCATACGGGATCTCCCGTTTCCGTTTCCGCGGCAAAAAGGTCGTTTTCAATCTTCTGATTCTCACGCAGATGTTCCCTCTTCCGCTTCTGATCATTACCATCTACGTGGTGTTCGCGCAGCTCGGGCTGATCGATTCCCTCATCGGGCTCGTCCTTTCCTACTGCACGTTTGCCGTGCCTTTCGCAACGATGATGCTGAAGAGCTACTTCGACGGCCTGCCGCTCGAATTGGAGGAGGCTGCCGCCATGGACGGCTGCGGACCTTTCGCAACGATCTTCCGGGTAGTCCTTCCCCTGTCGGCCCCCTCGGTCGCCGCGATGGGACTGTTCTCGTTCATCCTTGCCTGGCAGGAATTCATGATGTCTCTCACACTCATCCGGAGCCCGGCGCTTCGCACGCTTCCCGTGGGCATCACGCTGATGGTCGGTTTCCGGGATATCATGTGGGGGCCCCTGATGGCGGGAACCGTAGTGGTAACGCTTCCCGTTGTGGCAATGTTCATTTACTTCCAGAAATATCTGATCACCGGCATGACGATGGGCGCCGTAAAAGGCTGATCCGAACATGCCGTCACATCAAAAAAGGAGATGCAGATTTATGAGTCAGACTGACAAGCGCCTGGAACAGCTGGGCATCGAACTTCCCAAAAAGGACCGCCGCGGCAAAGGCGTTGTTGCCGTCCGCCAGTGCGGAGACCTGCTGTTTGTTTCCGGACACGGCCCGACCGACCAAACGACTCCGGAGGACACTCCCGTTTACACCGGAAAGCTCGGTGCGGATCTCTCCGTCGAACAGGGGTATCAGGCTGCACGGCTGTGCGGGATCAACCTTCTGGCCGCCATCCGTGATTACCTGGGCGATCTGGATCGCATCGAGTATCTGGTAAAAGCGTTCGGGCTCGTAGCCAGCAGTCCGGAATTTTTCGATCAGCCGGCGGTGATGCACGGATTCTCCGACCTGATGGTGGAAGTTCTGGGAGAGAGAGGGCAGCACGCCCGCTCCGCTATGGGCACCTGCTGCTTGCCGCGCAATATCCCGGTGGAAGTAGAGCTCGTGGCAAAAATCCGCACCTGAAAGGAAGGGACCCGCAATGAACCATGTGGAAGAGCAAATTTTGAAAAGCGGCCGCAGGCTTCGCGGCAATATCGTGCTGCGCCGGAGCGGGGACCTGCTGTTCATCGGCGGGCACGGCCCGGAGGATGAAGTCACGGGAGAGCCGTTCTACACCGGCCGTCTGGGCCGGGAGCTCACGGTGGAAGACGGATACAAGGCCGCCCGCATCTGCGGCGAGATCCTTCTCAGCGCCATTCAGGAATATCTCGGCGACCTGGACCGGGTAGATTATCTTGTCAAGGCGTTCGGGCTTGTGAGCAGCGAGCCGGATTTTTACGAACAACCCGCCGTGATGGACGGTTTTTCCGATCTGATGGTGGAAGTGCTGGGTGACCGCGGGCTGCACGCCCGTTCGGCGATGGGCACATCCAACCTTCCGGGAAATATTCCGGTCGAGATCGAACTCATTGTAAAAATCAAAGGGTAGTGTTGTCATGAAAGTCACCATCATTGGCGCCGGAAGTAGCTATACTCCCGAGATCATCGACGGGCTGCTTGGCGAGGAGTGCTTTGCTCCTCTGGAGATCGCCCTGTACGATCTGCCGGAAGGCGCACAGCGGACGGATGCTGTCTGCGCCATGGGCATCCGGATGGCTCACAAGCAGGCGTCCTGCGCCAAAATTTATACGGAATATGATCTGGACACCGCGCTTAACGGCAGCAGCTTCGTGGTGAGCCAGTTCCGCGTCGGTCTTCTGCAAGCGCGCATCAAGGATGAGCGCATCCCCCTGAAATACGGTCTCATCGGTCAGGAGACCACGGGAGCAGGCGGATTTTTCAAAGCCATGCGGACCATTCCCGCAACGCTCGATCTGGTCTGCCGCATGGAAAAAATATGCCCCGATGCCTGGCTGATCAATTTCACCAATCCGTCGGGCATCATCACGGAAGCTGTTCACCGCTGTTCCCGTATCCGCTGTGTGGGGTTGTGCAATGTGCCGTACAACATGCACGTAGATGCGGCACGTCTTCTGAACGCAGACGTCAGCCGCGTGTACTGCCGCATGGCCGGCCTCAATCATCTCAGCTTTATCACGGAGGTCTTCCTGGACGGAAAGCCCGTGCTCGCTCAGATGATCGAAAACAAGCTGTTCACTTCTCAGATCGTTAAAAACATTCCCAAGGTCCCCGGCGTAGAACGCCTGATCGAACGGTTGGGAATGATTCCTTCACCGTATCTGCAATATTACTACTTTGAAAAGCAGATGCTGGAGAAAGAGATGGCGGAAGCTGCGCCCGGCGGACCGGGTACCCGCGGCGAACAGATCCTGCGCACACAGGACGAGCTGTTCGCCATTTACAGACGGCCGGATGTATGTGAGAAGCCGAAGGCGCTGGAGATGCGCGGCGGCGCATACTATTCCACTGTGGCGGCCACGCTGATGAAGGCTCTTTCCGGAGCCGGGCCTGTGGTAACGCCCGTGAACTATCCCAACCTCGGTGCAATCACGGATCTTTCCGCTGAAAGCGTCGTAGAGACCAACTGCCTTGTAGACCAAAACGGTGTGCAGCCGCTGAGCTACGGGCCGCTCCCCGGCTCTATCCGAGGCCTCGTACAGCATGTGAAGGCGTATGAGACGTTGACCGTGGAAGCCGCCTGTGAGCATTCCCGCCGCAAAGCCGTACAGGCACTTGTGGAGCATCCGCTCGTACATGGCTATGAAAACGCCGAACGGCTGGTGGAGGAACTTCTGGCCAATCACATCGAATACACCGGCCCTCTGCACTGAACCGCGCCAAGACAAGAGCAGGACGCCTGGAAAAACAGTATTTTATCTCCGTATCAGACGCAGATACGGCCGGACGTCAAACAAGGGGAGGCGATTGCTTGGAATACAGAGAACGAGAGCGTATCCTGGCTCTCACACCGCAATGGACGGGCGAGCGTTTTGAAGATGGACGGCCCCGCGTTCCGGATGACGTCCTGAACGCTCTGCGGCAAATGACGCTCGAGGAGATCTGGATGCCTCTGTATCTGAAGGGCTATGCCTTTCAGTATGCCGGAGGCCTTCAGGCCCTTCACCCGGGGATGAAACTGGTGGGACGCGCCGTCACCTGCACATTTGTGCCCACACGTCCGGATCTGGCCAGCGCCGTAAAGGCAGAGGGTGCAGCGCGCGGATGGAAAGGGACCTGCAACCAATGGGTGGTGGATTCTCTCACCGAGGGAGACGTCGTTGTAGCGGATCTTTTCGACAAAATATACAACGGTACATTTGTCGGCGGAAACCTCACGACCGCCATTGCATCCCGGACCAAAACCGGCGGCGCCGTGATCTGGGGCGGTGTGCGCGATCTGGAGCAGATGGAAAAAATAAAGGGCATTCAGATTTTCTACCGCGGCGTTGACCCAACTCCCATCCGGGAATGTGTTGCCGTCGGCATCAACACGCCCTGCCGGATCCATCAGGCAGTCTGCCTGCCCGGAGACGTGGTGATGGGAACATCCAGCGGTGTTTTGTTTATTCCGAGCCATCTGGCGCAATATGCTGTTGATCAGGCCCGCAAATCCCATGCCAAGGACCTCTTCGGCTTTGCCATGCTTGAACAGGGCCGTTATACTGCCGCACAGATTGATGACAGCGTCTGGGATCTGTCAATGCTTCAGGATCTTGAAGAATTTCTTCAAAGAGATCCATCCTGCACAGAATATCGCAGCCTGAACTGGGATCTGGAACGCAATGCGGCCAAGGGCGATCCCGTGGCACTGGCGGAACTCCTTCGCACCCGTCTTCAATAGCAGGAGCGTCAGCCCATTTTGAAAATTGCAATTTAAACTGCTGACTTAGACGCTTATTTGAGTAAGCTTTGTGAGGACATAAAACTGCTATCCTCCTGATTTCGTTATCGGAAGAATCTCTTTTTCAATTATGCTGACCAACCACCACACATACAGAAGTCCACGGAGCCTGTTGAATTGATCCATTAGTAAAAGCAAACAATAGGCAAACCGCCCCTGTATAAGAGAATAAATTTATACAGAGGGCAGTCATATGTTTTATATAAAACACATAAATATGTAGTACACAGATTGGGAAACGTGAAAGCAGGAAGATGCAATCGCTACCGGGTCGTCATACGTTTTGCTATATTCTTTAATGCAACTGTATACAGCTTTAACCAGTCTCTCAGCTGTGGTTTGTACCGAACTTTGAATATCTCACATATTTTCTGCTGGCTAGAATTTTCTGTCAGATGGATGTTTGTTGCCTACCGTTTTTTCTATGGCAATACCGCACAGAAAAAAGAGACAACTACAGCCGAAAATGATATAATATAAAAATATGGATAAACAGATGACGATTTCCGCATTCAGCGATGAACTGGCGCAGGTGCGGACGAAAAAGAATTTCTGAATCAGATTGAACGGATCGTCCCATGGAAGGAATGGCTTGCCATGATTCAGCCGTGTTATTACAAAGGAGAGCGCGGCAATAAGCCTTATCCACTGGAGATCATGCTGCGGCTGTACCTGCTGCAAAACTTGTACGACCTGAGTGATGAGGCGACTGTTGCGGAAGCGATAGACAGTCGCCCATTTTCGGATTTCTGTGACATCGATTCCAGCAACCAAGTTCCAGACGGGGATACTCTGGGGCGTTTTTGGAATTTGCTGATCAAGAACGGGCTGCGGGGAAAGCTGTTCGCTCATGTAGTTGCTGCACTCATGGAGCGGGGCTGATTCTGAAAAAGGGAACGATTGTAGATTCCACCATCATTTCCGCCCCTTCTTCTACCAGGAATAAGGAAAAGAAGCGAGATTCGGATGCCCATCAGGTGAAAAAAGGCAATGCCTGGCACTTCGGCTATAAGGCGCATATCAGGGTACGGTATCCTTTTTGGCATGTTCAGAACATATAATGCTCGTACACGTATTAAATCAATTGTATCCCTAAATCTTGTCAAACGCCTTCTTCATCTCAAAATCCGAAAAGCACCCTCGCTGAGCCTGCTCCCTGATGTCCTGTGCTCTGGCGACCAGAGCATTCCATTCATCGGTTGAAATCTTCCCGCGTGCCTTCCGCTTTTTCAAACGGTTGTAAGTGTTTTCGTATTCGATCTGCACCGGCGTCTTGCTGTCCCGGTCCGCCTGCTTGTTGTGCGCGCCGACCTGCCTGCAGGTACGCTTCGTTTCTCCCGGCGCGATCCGGGTGCAGTACCGCACATCGTATCCGTTTTGCAGCAGGAAGAACTTCCTGCAGTTGTGGCAGCGGCGCGGAACATTTCCGTGCATCAGGCCACGGAAGAGATCCATGTGGAGAAAATCGGCCAGGCTGGAGAAAACAACACGCTCCGCAAGGATGTACTTTTCCGGCTGCACAGGATCCGGCATCGTCACATATTCCGTCATGGCCGGGCGGCTCTGCAGGAACTCAAAAGTGGGATAGGGCGGCAGTGCGGCACGCAGGGCCTCCTGTGCGGCGGCATCGGAAAAGAACCGGTAAACACCCACTGCATAATGCTCCGCGTTCCTGCGTCCCAGCGGTTCGAAATAGAAGTCCAGCATCGTGGAAACATAGCTCTGGAAGCACAGAAGTTCATCCGGCAGCCGGAACAGCTTCCCGAAGAAGGAGCTGAGGGCTTCGTTTTCCGGCGTTCCCGGCGTCACGGCTTTCTGGAACTCTTCCGGCGCACTCCGGCACAGCTCCTCCAGCATCGTCCCGTATGTATCCCTGTCAATATTCAAAAGAGAAAACAGCGGAAGCGGATACACATGCTTCAAAGCCCTGTTCAACTGGCACTGCACGGCAGCGGCCAGCGCGGGGCTTTTTTCTTTGTCCCGGGCAAAAAGGGAGTCCCGCACGATGGAAAAAAGCCTGACGGCTTCATCATGCAGCGCAAGCAGCTCCTCCACTGGATAATCCAGCAGCTCGCAGGAAATTTGCCCCAGCGGCAACTGGTTTTGTTCGATCATTACCGTGCCGCCGTAGAACCGTACGGTGAATTCCTGGATGCTGTTTTCTGTTTCAATGAGCCGTTTTGTTTCCATCTGACCACCTGTCCCCGATGCACTTTTTTAATGTCCCCGTCTTTCTTTGAAAGTATTGCGGACGGGAAAATCTCTTGCTAGAATGAGTGTACCCGACAGGGATGAGAAAA
>NZ_JAFOIN010000030.1:0-52562 GCF_017421385.1 Ruthenibacterium sp.
CGGCCGCCGCGCGGCGCTGCCCGGGCGTGGGCTCCGCCTCAGGATGCTGGACAGCGTTGTTGTTTTCACGGATGAAACGGTCCACTTTGGCCAAAACCTTAGCGATGGCGTCCGGGCAGGAGGTGCAGCTCATGCCCTGCTGGCGGATTGTGGACGGACAGCGGATGCCCTTGAGCTGGTCATACACTTCCTCCACGCTGATGCCACTGCGCAGCGCCACGCTGGCAAGGCGGGCCGTTGCTTCGCTCTGGCTGGGGCAACCGCCGGCCTTGCCTGTACTGGTAAACACCTCGCAGATGCCGTTTTCATCGTAGTTCACCGTGACGTACAGATTGCCGCAGCCAATCTTCATACGCTCGGTAAAGCCCATAGTGATGGCCGGGCGCGGGCGGGGCACGATGCGTCCAAAGGGATGCTGCGCGGCGGCTCCTCCTTCTTTTTTGACGCTGCCGATGTTCAGCACCTGGCTGTCCCGGCTGCCGTCCCGGTAGATGGTGACGCCCTTGCAGCCCATTTTATAGGCCAGCATATACACTTCGGCCACTTCCTCGCGGGTGGCGGAGTGGGGAAAATTCACGGTCTTGGACACCGCATTGTCCGTGTGCCGCTGGAAAGCGGCCTGCATCCTGGTATGATATACCGGGCTTACGTCGTGGGCACAAACAAACACACGGCGGATGTCCTCGGGAATCTCCGCGATATGGGCGATGGTACCTTCTTTGGCGATTTTGCGCATCAAAGCGTCGGAGTACAGTCCGCGCTCCTGCAGCTTTTCCCGCAGCACCGGGTTTACCTCCAGCATCTCCGTACCGTCCATGATGTTGCGGATATACACATAGGCAAACACAGGCTCCACGCCGGAGGAGCAGCCGCCGATCATGGACAGCGTACCCGTGGGCGCGATGGTGGTGACGGTGCCGTTGCGCAGGAGATCGCCATCCTTGTAGATGCTCTCGGCAAACAAGGGGAACGCACCGCGCTGGGCCGCCAGCGCAGTACTGGCCGCGTGCCCCTCGGCGTTGATAAAGGCCATCAGCTTCTCCGCCAACGCAACGCCCTCGTCGGAATTGTAGGGCACCCCCAGATACAGCAGCATATCGGCAAAGCCCATCACGCCCAGGCCGATTTTGCGTGTGGCCCGTGTCACCGCGCCAATCTGCTCCAGCGGATAGTTATTCACGTCAATAACGTTGTCCAAAAAATGTATGGCCTGGCGCACGGTGTCCCGCAGCAGGCCGTAATCCACGGCATAGCCTTCCGGCGTTTTTGCAAGCATTTTCACCAGATTGATGCTGCCCAGGTTGCAGCTTTCGTAGGGCAGCAGCGGCTGCTCACCGCAGGGATTGGTGGATTCGATCTCCCCCTGGGATGGAACCACATTGTCCCGGTTCAGGCGGTCCAGGAAGATGATGCCCGGCTCGCCGTTGCGCCATGCCGCGTCCACGATCTTTTCAAACAGCTCCCGGGCGCTGCGTTTGCCCACCGGGCGCCGGGTCTGCGGGTCGATGAGGTCGTAGTCCCGGTTTTCCTCCACGGCCTGCATGAACGCCTCGGTGATGCCCACCGAAATATTGAAATTGGTGATGTCCCCGTTCACCTTTTTGCAGTCGATGAATTCCAGGATATCGGGATGGTCCACCCGCAGGATGCCCATGTTCGCCCCGCGCCGGGTGCCGCCCTGCTTCACGGCCTCGGTAGCCATATTGAATACGCGCATAAAGCTGACGGGGCCGGAGGCCACGCCGCCTGTGGAATTGACGGGCGCGCCGTTCTGCCGCAGACGGGAGAACGAAAAGCCCGTGCCGCCGCCGGATTTGTGGATGAGCGCGGCGTTTTTCACCGTCTCGAAAATCGCCTCCATGCTGTCCTCCACAGGCAGCACAAAGCAGGCCGAAAGCTGCCCCAACGGGCGGCCCGCATTCATCAGCGTGGGAGAGTTTGGCAAAAAACGCAGGCTGGTCATCAGCTCGTAAAAGCGGTCCGCCAGCGCAGCAGTATCCGCGTTTTCATCATAATTCCGGTCTGCCGCCGCCACGGCCGCGGCAACACGGCGGAACAGGCCCGCCACATCCTCCGTGTGGTTGCCCTCCGCGTCCTTGGCCAGATACCGCTTTTCCAGCACCTGCAGCGCATTTTTCCCAATGTCTTCGATCGCCATTTCTTTTCCTCACCTTTCTTCAATTCTCCAATTATCATACGCTTTTCATTCTAACACCATATATTGTGTCTATCAAGAGAATTCCGGCTCATCCGCACATAAATCTTGTAGAACTATTTCTGCACTTTTTGTGCGGGGTAACCAAAGCCGGCGGCATACCGCCCGCCGGGACTCTCCCGTGCCGCACAAAAAAGGCCGCACCCCGCCGAAAACACGGAGCGCAGCCAAAATATGCTTTTCTGCCGGGCTATTGGTCCAGCTCCGGCGGGGTGAAGCCCTCGCCGAACACCTCGCTGGCCTCGGTGATCATCACAAAGGCGTTGGGGTCCACTGCATGGGCCGCGTTGCGCACCTTGAATATCTCCGCCTTGCCGCAGGCACACAGAATAAGATGCCGCTCAATGCCCGAATACGTACCGATGGCCTTGATAAGCGTTGCACCCCGGCCCGTTTCCTCATCGATCTTCTTCGCAGTGGCATAGCCGTCGGTGGTGATGATGATGGCCAGCTTGCCGCTGCCCGCGCCGTAGATGATCTTATCAATGATCACCGACGCCGCATAGGTGGAGATAACGCCGTACAGCACTGCGTCGATGTTGCCGAACACAAAACCGCCCAGCACGATGACAACAAGGTCCGTCATCAGCGTCACTTGGCCCATGGAGAAATGCGGCTTAAGCTTTTTGATGGTGACGATGAGGAAATCCGTGCCGCCGGTGGACGAGCCGCGCATATAGATCAGCGCCAGACCTGCGCCCATAAACACACCGGAAAAAATGGCCGCCAGGAAACTGTTGCCCGTGTACAGCGGCGTCAGCGGGAACACAAGGTCCAAAAACAACGTGGAAATGACCATCGTCTTGAAACTCTTGAGCAGAAACTTGCGCCCCACCACCTTATAGCTGATGATGATGATGGGAATGTTGATGATAAGGGTCATCGTGCCGATGGGCAGATCCCACAAATAATTGCAGATCAGCGCCAGGCCCGACACGCCGCCGGGCGCAAAATCCGCTGATTTGGCAAACGTATAAACGCCGATAGCAAACAGGATACTGCCCACAACATCGTATACCGTATCCACGGCAAAGGTCTTGAGCGCCTGTACGCGCTGGGCCTTCGTGCGCTTCGGCCTCTTTTGCTGCTTTTCTTTTTTCATAAAACAGACGCCTCCCTTTCCACACACCGCCCGCACTGTCTGCGCGGGCGCCGCGCGTTGCTCCGGCACCCAAACGCCGCCGCGCACTTTTTATTATACACGATTCGGGCCGCAAAACAAAGGGGATTCTTTGGCGGCAAATTGCGGAAAAGGGATTGACAGGCGGAAAGAAAGGGAATAAAATGAACATTGTTCAGTTTGGAGGTCGAACTCGATGAATAAAACTGCGACGTCCCGGCAGGCGCTTCTGGAAGCCGCGCGGGAGATCGCGCGGCGGGACGGGCTGGGACACATCAGCATCCGCCGCACGGCCGCCATGTGCGGCGTGTCTGTCGGCACTGTATACAATTATTATCCCGCCAAGGCGGACCTTGTGCTGGCTGTGATTGAAGATTTTTGGAAACGCGTGTTCCACGGCGGCCTCTCCTGTGATTTTACCCATGGCTCGGATTTCAGCGCCGTATGCGGGCAGATCTATACCGCGCTGCGCACGCATCTGGCCCAGTTTGAGCACACCTTCCTGCGGGAGCTGGCAAGCCTGAACGAGGCCGAGCGCCAGCAGGGAAAAGCGCTGGAAATGCAGTATTGGGAGCACATTCGAGCGGGCATGCTGGCTGTACTTGCCAGGGATGCCCGTGTGCGGCCCGGCGCATTTACGGAGGCTTTCACCCGTGAGCAATTCGTATCCTTCGTATTCGGCACGATGATGTCGATGCTGCGGGCGGACAGAGAGGACGCCTCGTTTTTGCAGGAAGTCGTCTGCCGCCTGATTTATTGATGCAGGCAGTGCGGGCCTTGCACTGAAAAAGGAAAATTCCCCGTGCCCGGGCAGCCGGGTGCGGGGAAATACACTCATTAAAATGAACATCGTTCAGATTGGAGAGAAGCATATGCAGGCAATTATGGAAACTCTGTTCGACGCCGCCTATCTTGTCACGGTGGTGACGCTGGGGTGTATCATGGTAAAAAGCGCGCAGGACCGGGAAACGAAATTATTCGGCTGGATGGCCGTCATTCTGGGCTGCGGCGATGCATTTCATCTGGTGCCCCGGGCCTGGGCGCTGTGTACCGACGGCCTGGCGGCCCACGCGGCAGCACTGGGAGCGGGCAAATTCATCACGTCCATTACAATGACAATATTTTACGTTATTCTTTACCATATTGGAAAACGGCGCTATGGCCTGCACATCCGGGCGCTGACGGGCGCTGACGGGCGCCGTATACGCGCTGGCCGCGGCACGCATCGGATTGTGCCTGTTCCCGCAGAATGCGTGGCTTTCGGCGAACCCGCCGCTGTCCTGGAGCATCTGGCGCAACGTTCCGTTCGCACTGCTGGGCGCGCTGGTCATCGTGGTATTCCTGCGCGGCGCGCGGCAGGCGGGGGACAGGGCCTTCTGCTGGATGTGGCTGGCCATCGTGCTCAGCTTCGCGTTCTATATCCCGGTGGTGCTGTGGGCCGACGTCGTTCCGCTCGTGGGCATGCTCATGATCCCCAAGACCTGCGCTTATGTGTGGGTGGTCTGGATGGGCTTTTCGGATATGCATCGTAAAAGGAAGGAGACTGTCAAATGAAAAAATTGCTGAACACCGCATTCATTTACGCTCTGGCCGCGATGGCCGGCGGCGTATTCTACCGTGAATTCACAAAATTCAACGGGTTTTCCGGGCGCACGGCGCTGGGCCTGGTACACACGCACCTGTTCCTGCTGGGAACGGTGTTTTTCCTGCTTGCCGCGCTGTTTTCCAAAGAGCTTGACTGGGCCCGGGAAAGAAACTTCCGGCTGTTCTACGGGCTGTACAATACCGGGCTTTGCGTGACGGCGGTAATGCTGGCCGTGCGCGGCGCGGCGCAGGTACTGGCGCTTCCGCTTTCCCGCGGGATGGACGTGGCAATCTCCGGCGTCGCGGGGCTGGGACATATCTGCCTGGGCGCAGGGCTTGTGGTGTTTTTCCTCTCCCTGAAAAAAACGGCGTGCACGGCCAATGTGCAATAATTAGCTTTAAAAAACAAAAGCCAGCGTTTTTCTCTTCGAAGAACGTTGGCTTTTTTATTTTCCTTTTTCATCGGAACGCCCCGCAAGATAATCCAAGGATACCCCGTAAAAATCGGCCAGCGTCATCAACGCGTCGATGGGAATCGCGACACGGCCCAATTCATACTTTGAATATGTGGTCTGCTTAATGCATAACAAGTCCGCTATTTCCTGCTGAGTCTTATCGTTATCCTCTCGCAGCGCGCGGATGCGCGTCAAATCCATTGCCTTCACCCATCTTTACTATACCCTAGTCTTATTGTGACTATTAAAATTTAGTCGCAATTGGACTATTATAGTAAAGAAAGGAGGAAATAGAATGGACAGCAAACATTTAGAAGAATTGACTAAAACAATTGCTGAGAGAAATGGGACCACGCCAGAAGCAGTACGCCGGGAAATGGAAGCCGCACGAAACAGCGCATGGGATACCGACGATTCCAGCGCTCGCGGTCGTCAAAAAGTATTGTTTCCCGCTGGAAAGCCGCAGCTTTCGGAATTTCTGGAGGTTATCGCAAAAGAAATCAAAAAAGCATAATGTCTCTTTTTTGATTAAAAGAGCGCCCCGCACCTTTCGGTGCGGGGCGCTCTCTGCTTTACTTCGCTTGTGCCGATTATTCGTACAGCTTGGCAAGCTTGCCCAGGTACTCGTAGCGGTCCTTCGCGGCGTCGGCTGCCTTGTCGAACAGCACCTGCGCACGCTCGGGGAAGGCGCGCTGCAGGCGGCTGTAACGCGTCTCGCTCTCAATGAATTCCTTGTAGTCCGCCGTCGGCGCTTTGCTGTCGATGGTGAACGGGTTCTTGCCCTCCGCCTTTTTGCGCGGATCAAAGCGGAACATGTTCCAGTAGCCAGCCTCAACGGCGCGCTTCATCTCATTCTGGCAGTTGGTCATACCGCCCTTGACGCCGTGCATCTCACAGGGGGCATAGCCAATGATGAGGGACGGGCCGTGATAGCTCTCGGCCTCCGTGATGGCCTTGATGGTCTGGTTCTTGTCCGCGCCCATGGCGATCTGCGCCACATACACGTAGCCGTAGCTCATGGCGATCTCGGCCAGATTCTTTTTGCCGATGGCCTTGCCCGCCGCGGCGAACTGAGCCACCTGACCGATCTGGCTGGCCTTGGAGGCCTGGCCGCCGGTGTTGGAGTAAACCTCGGTGTCAAAGACCATGACATTCACGTCTTCGCCGGAAGCGAGCACGTGGTCCAGACCGCCGAAACCGATATCATAGGCCCAGCCGTCGCCGCCGAAGATCCAGACGGACTTCTTGGCCAGGTACTGCTTCTGCTCCAGAATTTCAGCCGCAAGCGTGCAGGCCTCGCAGTCGCAGGTGGCCTTGCCGGCAGCCTTCAGGCTCTTCATATGCTCCAGCATGGACGCGGCGTTGTCGCCGAACTTCGCCTTGCCCTCGGCGCTCTCCAGGAACGTGATGCCTTCCTCTACGGTCAGCACGCCGTTCTCCAGCGCGGCAATATACTTATCGGCGGCGGCAGGGTTCAGCTTGCCGTCCTCCATAGTGTCCAGCCATTCCTGCGCAGCGGCCTTCAGGTCGGGCAGCGCGTACTCAACAGCGATCAGCGCACGGGTCTTGTCGGCCAGGCTCTCGCGGATGGTCTTCTGGCCCAGATACATGCCGAAGCCGTGCTCTGCGTTGTCCTCGAACAGGCTGTTTGCCCAGGCCGGGCCCTTGCCGGACAGACGGTTGCGGGTGTACGGGGACGTTGCGGCCGGGCCGCCCCAGATGGACGAACAGCCGGTGGCGTTGGAAATATACATACGCTCGCCGTACAACTGGGTAATCAGGCGGGCGTAGCTGGTCTCGGCGCAGCCCGCGCAGCTGCCGGAGAACTCAAGCAGCGGCTGGTTGAACTGAGAACCCTTGACGGTCGTCTCGGCCATCATGCCCTCTTTCTTGCCCACGTTGGCTACAGCATAGTCGAACACTTCCTGCTGGGCCAGCTGGCTCTCCTGAGGCATCATCTTCAGCGCCTTGCCGGGGGCCGGGCAGACGTCGACGCAGACGCCGCAGCCCATGCAGTCCAGCGGAGAGACCGTCATGCCGAACTGGTAGTTCTCGCAGCCCTTGCCGGTCATCGGCTTCACCTTCAGCGCGGCGGGGGCGGCGGCAACTTCCTCGGCGGAGAAAGCAAACGGACGGATGGTGGCATGCGGGCAGACATAGGCGCACTGGTTGCACTGAATGCACTTTGTAACATCCCACTCGGGCACGCTCACGGCAACGCCGCGCTTCTCATATGCGGAAGCACCCTGCTCGAACTGGCCGTCCACATGGTCCACGAAAGCGGAAACCGGCAGGCTGTCGCCGTCCATCTTGTCGACCGGGAACAGAATCTCCTTGACCATCTTGACGGTGGCGGGGTTGCCGGCCAGCTCGTGGTCGCCCTCGGCGTCCTTCGCGTCGGCCCAGGAAGCCGGCACGTCGATCTTGACGAAAGCGTCAAAGCCCGCGTCAATGGCCTTGTAGTTCATCTCGACGATGGCGTCGCCCTTCTTGGCAAAGGACTTGTAGGCCGCTTCCTTCATGAACTTCAGCGCGTCTTCCTTCGGCAGCACGCCTGCCAAAGCAAAGAAGGCGGACTGCAGGATGGTGTTGGTGCGCTTGCCCAGGCCAATTTCGATGGCCTTGTCGATGGCGTTGATGGTATACAGCTGGATGTTGTTCTTGGCGATATAGCGCTTCGCCTCGGCGGGCATGTGGTGATCCAGCTCTTCCGGCGTCCACTGGCAGTTGATCATGAACACGCCGCCCGGCTTTACGTCGTTGACCATCTTGTAGCCCTTGATGACGTAGGACGGGTTGTGGCATGCCACGAAATCGGCCTTGTTGATATAGTACGGCGCGCGGATGGGCTTGTCGCCGAAGCGCAGGTGGCTGATCGTCACGCCGCCGGTCTTCTTCGAGTCATACTGGAAGTAGGCCTGGATATATTTGTCGGTATGGTCGCCGATGATCTTGGTGGAGTTCTTGTTGGCGCCGACCGTGCCGTCGCCGCCCAGGCCCCAGAACTTGCACTCGACGGTGCCTTCGGCAGCCGTGTTGGGCGCGGGCTTCTCCTCCAGAGAGAGGTAGGTGACGTCATCGTTGATGCCCAGTGTGAAGCGCTCCTTCGGAGCGTCCTTCGCCAGTTCTTCATATACGGCAAACACGCTGGACGGCGGGGTATCCTTGCTGCCCAGGCCATAGCGGCCGCCGATGATGGTGCCCTCGCGGCCCGCTTCGCGGAACGCGGCCATAACGTCCAGATGGAGCGGCTCGGCCAGAGCGCCCGGCTCCTTGGTGCGGTCCAGCACGGCAATTTTCTTCGCGGTGGCCGGAATGGCGGCCAGCAGCTTGTCGGCCGCGAACGGACGGTACAGGCGGACCTTCACCAGACCGACCTTCTCGCCCTTGGCGGTGAGGTAATCAATGACTTCCTCGGCCACGTCGCAGATGGAACCCATGGCGATGATGACGCGGTCTGCGTCGGGAGCACCGTAGTACTCGAACAGCTGGTAGTTGGTACCCAGCTTCGCGTTCACCTTGCCCATGTATTTTTCCACAATGCCGGGCACGGCCTCGTAGAACTTATTGCAGGCCTCACGGTGCTGGAAGAAGATATCGCCGTTCTCGTGGGAGCCGCGCATAGCGGGGTTCTCGGGGTTCAGCGCATGGGCGCGGAACGCCTTCACCGCTTCCATGTCCGTCATTTCCTTCAGGTCGTCGTAATCCCAGACCTCGATCTTCTGGATCTCGTGGCTGGTACGGAAGCCGTCGAAGAAGTTGATGAACGGCACACGGCTCTCCAGCGTGGCCAGGTGCGCCACAGCAGCCAGGTCCATGACCTCCTGCGGGTTGGACTCGGCCAGCATGGCAAAGCCCGTCTGGCGGCAGGCATATACGTCGGAATGATCGCCGAAGATGTTCAGCGCATGGCTGGCCACGGTACGGGCAGAAACATGGAACACGGCGGGCAGCAGCTCACCGGCGATCTTATACATGTTGGGGATCATCAGCAGCAGGCCCTGGGACGCGGTGAACGTGGTGGTCAGCGCGCCGGCAGCCAGGGAGCCGTGCACGGTGCCGGCCGCGCCCGCCTCGGACTGCATCTCAACAACTTTCACTTCGGTGCCGAAGATGTTCTTCTGGTGCAGGGCGGACCACTGGTCCACCTGGTCGGCCATGGGGCTCGACGGGGTGATGGGGTAGATGCCGGCAACTTCGGTAAACGCATAGGCTACATGAGCCGCAGCGGTGTTGCCGTCCATAGATTTCTTGGATCTTGGCATTTTTCTTCCTCCGGTTCTTTCTTTATTCCCCCGCGGCGGCAGATGATTCCGGGCGGGGGGTGGTGTGAGCAGAAACAGGCGTTTTGCGGGGGCATCGTTTCTGCATTACGCTCGTCATTATTGTAGCAAAGTTTTGCGGGAAAGTAAACAAGGGGCAGGGGATTTTTATGGGGAACCGCGGCCATTTTTACAAAAAAATCCCACCTTCACACCTCCATGCGCCTCCTTTTACACGGATTTTACGCCCCGCATTTGACACGCCGCTTTCAATCCAGTATATTATAAGGTAAATATCCGGGCTTATGCGCCCGCATTCTATGGCCCGCGCTCCGGCGGCGGGCGGAAAGAAGGAGTTTTTTTCAGATGGACCCTGATGGTCTTAGTATCCTCATCGCAACAGCTTCCACGTTTGGCGCGCTTGCGGCGGCTTACCGCGCGGGCGCAGTGTCCGCAAGCGAACCGGAGCGGCAGCAGAGCGGCATCCTTGGTTTTTCCGACAGGATGGCCGGGCTTTGCGCGGCATTTGTGTTTGCGTGCGGATTTTTTGTTTACGGCTTTCTTCGCATTTTTGCACAGGCTCCCTGGTGGACACTTCTGTGCCTGGCGGCGCTGGCCGCGCTGGCCGTGCTGCTGTACAGCCTTGGCCGGGCGAAGGGCCGCATAAAGGAGAAAAGCGGCTTCACGGCCGCCTGTATGCTGGGTGCGCCGCTGGCCGCTCCCGCGAAGCTGGTGTTCAAGGCGCTGGGGCTCTCGGCCCAGTCCGACGTAACAGAGGAGGATGTGCTCTCTTTCGTGGACGACGTGGAGGAGCACGATCTGATAGACGAAAGCCAGAAGAAGATGATCACCAACATCTTCGAGCTGGACGACGTGACGGCAGGCGACGTGATGACCCACCGCACCGAGATCGTAAGCGTGGAGGAAAACACGCCCGCCGCCGACGCGGTACGCCTTTCTCTGGAGCACGGATTTTCGCGCCTCCCGGTATACCGCAAGTCACTGGACGACATTGTCGGCATTTTGTATGTGAAGGACCTGTTCGCGCTTTGGGACACGCCGGAAAAGGCGCAGGCCCCGGTGAGCCGGTTCATGCGCGGCGCGATGTTCGTGCCGGAAGCCTGCCGCGCCCAGGAGCTGCTGGTGGATTTTAAGGTAAAGCACACGCAGATCGCCGTGGTGGTGGACGAATACGGCGGCACCAGCGGACTTGCCACGATGGAGGACGTCCTGGAGGAGATCGTGGGCAACATCCAGGACGAATTTGACAACGAGGACGAGGACCTTGTGGCCACCGAGGACGGGTTTGTTGCCGCAGGCAGTGCGGACCTGGAGGAAGTGTTCGAGGCCTTCGGCCTGGAACCGCCCGATGAGGACGAGGACGGCGAGGCCGATTTCGATACCGTGGGCGGCCTGATCATCGACCGCTTGGGCCGTATCCCCGCAGCGGGGGAAGATGTGACGCTGGAATACGGCGGGCTGGAATTCACAGTGCTGGAAGTGGAGGACCGGAGAGTGGGCAAGGTAAAATGCACCCGCGCTCCGGAGCTGAACCCCGAAAATGACGACGACGAAGAAGAGGATGCATGATGGCACATTTTGAAAAACGGCTTTCGAGCGAGACAAAATTCGAGGGACGCGTCATCACCGTGACGCTGGACAGGGTGGAACTGGAAAACGGCGGCACCAGCACCCGGGAGGTGGTACGCCATCACGGCGGTGCGGGCGTTGCAGCGCTCAACGACGAGGGTGAGCTCTATCTGGTGCGCCAGTACCGCTACGCGCTGGACCGGGAATTGATCGAGATTCCTGCCGGCAAGCTGGAAAAGGGGGAGGACCCATTGGAAGCCGCCAAGCGTGAGCTGGGCGAGGAAGCGGGCCTTGCCGCCGCCGAATATCGGGACCTGGGGTATATCATTCCCACCTGCGGATATTGCAGCGAGATCATTTACCTGTATGCGGCCAAGGGCCTTTCTCCCGTGGGACAGCACCTGGACGCGGACGAATTTCTCTCGGTGTTCACGCTGCCGCTGGACAAGGCCGCGGAAATGGTTCTCTCCGGTGAGATCACCGACAGTAAGACCGTAGCCGCTGTACTGAAGGTGAAAGCCCTGCGGGACGCGGGCCGGTTTTAAACAGTTTCAACACGCGGAGCACGGAAAACGGCAGTCCCTGTTCTGTCAGACAGAACGGCCGCACCCCTGCGGCGGCATCTGCCGTTTTGGAAAGGAGCTTTTCGGAATGAACGTTGCTTTCTGCACCTGCCGGGACACAAAATGTCCGCTGAACCCCGTGAACCACGACAGGGGCTGCACGCCCTGCATTGGGAAATGCCTGCGGGAAGGCGAGCTGCCGAGCTGCTTTTTCAACGCGGTGGCCCCTTACCGGGGACCGGACGCGGATTATACCTATCAGGGCTTTGCACAGCTTGTGCTGGAGGCGGAGCGGCCCTGCACGGCGGGCCCGCGGCAGGCGGGCGCGGAGCAGATGCAATCTCCGCCGCCGGAAACTTAAGAACCTCCACAGGATATTTTTTCAGGCCATGCGGCCGCTTTTCACGCGGGCTGCGGCCGGGGGAATCGTTGGGATGAAAAACAGCGGCCGGATACTTCCCGGCCGCTGTTTTTTCTGTGCGGAAAATCTTATTTCTGCATCACGGCGCCTTCGTTTGCGCCCGACACCAGCTTTGCATAGCGCGCCAGCCAGCCTGTGGTCTCCTTAGGTGCAGGAGCCGTCCATGCCGCGCGGCGGCGCGCCAGCGTATCGTCGTCCACGCGCACGCCGATACGCCCGCCCGGGATGTCGATATCGATGACGTCGCCCTCCTCGATGAGCGCGATATTTCCGCCCACGGCGGCCTCAGGCGCCACATGTCCGATGGACGCGCCGCGGGACGCGCCCGAGAAGCGTCCGTCGGTGATGAGCGCCACGGATTTGTCCAGCTTCATACCCGCCAGCGCGCTGGTGGGATTGAGCATCTCGCGCATACCGGGGCCGCCCACCGGGCCTTCGTATCGGATGACCACCACATCTCCCGGCTGGATGCGGCCGTTGTAAATGGCGTCGATGGCGCTTTCCTCACCGTCAAACACCCGCGCGGGACCGCTGTGCACCAGCATCTCGGGCGCGACCGCGCTGCGCTTCACCACGCAGCCGTTCTGCGCAATGTTGCCCCACATCACGGCGATGCCGCCCGTTTTGCTGTACGGGTCGTCCGCGGGACGGATGGCGTTTGTATCGCGGTTCTGCGCGCCTGCAATGTTCTCGCCCACAGTTTTGCCCGTCACCGTGGGCAGACTTGTATCCAGCAGGCCCAGCCCGGCCAGCTGCGCCATGACAGCGGGCACGCCGCCCGCGGCGTACAGGTCCTCGATATGCGTGGGGCCGGCCGGAGCAAGGTGGCAGAAGTTTGGCACCTTCGCGCTCATTTCATTGAAAGTCTCCAGGCTCATAGGCACATCCGCCTCGTTGGCAATGGCCAGAAGGTGCAAAACGCTGTTGGAACTGCAGCCCAGCGCCATATCCGTGGCCAGTGCATTTCTGAATGCCGCCGGCGTCAGAATATCCCGGGGACGCACCCCGTCCCGCACCAGATCCATGATACGCATGCCTGCATGCTTTGCCAGCTGCGTGCGCGCCGCGTATACCGCAGGGATGGTTCCGTTGCCGGGCAGCGCCATGCCAATGGCTTCGCACAGGCAGTTCATGCTGTTGGCCGTATACATACCCGAGCAGCTGCCGCAGCCGGGACAGGTGTTTTTGGTGTAATCGTCCAGCACGTCTTCGCCGATGATGCCGGCCTTGTAGCTCCCCACCGCCTCGAACATCTGGGAAAGCGAAACGTGGCGCGTGCCCTGCCGGCCCGAGAGCATCGGCCCGCCGCTGACGACAATGGACGGGATATTCAGCCGGGCCGCGGCCATCAGCATGCCGGGCACGATCTTGTCGCAGTTCGGCACCAGTACCAAGCCATCAAACCCGTGGGCGCGCGCCATCGTCTCCACGCTGTCGCAGATCAGCTCACGGCTGGGCAGGGAATACTTCATACCGATATGGCCCATGGCGATTCCGTCGCACACACCGATGGACGGTACCAGGATAGGAGTACCGCCCGCCATGCGCACGCCCGCCTTGACAGCCTCGGCCAGCTTGTCCAAATGAGCATGGCCGGGTACGATCTCGCTGTACGCGCTCACAACGCCGATCAACGGACGGTTGATTTCTTCATCAGTATAACCCAGAGCATAAAAAAGGCTCCGGTTCGGCGCACGTTCAGCGCCTTTCAGTACGGATTCGCTGTTCAATTGCATGGTGTTCCTCTCCTTTTTTTGCTTTTTTCCCCACCGTATCCCATGTACAATAGACGCGGTACTTTTTAACTAGCCGCAATGTACCAAAAACGGCGCACAGCCAAGGCCGCGGACGGGCGCTGAACGCTTTCCCGGGCCCGGCCGGCGCTCCGCGGCCTTTCCGTTCGCGCCTGCGGCATCGGATGAAGCCTTCGGAGCTTTCCGCCGCGCGGCGGAAAGCCGCTGTTTTTATACACTGATACTATAGCACAGGCGCGGCAAAACTGCAAAGCATAAATGTGTATCGGTTGCAACCCCGCCGGGGAACGGGTATAATGAGGGCAGAGCGCCGCCGCACGGCCGCGCCATTGTCCGCGCGGCGCGGGCCTCCGGGCTCCGTCCCGGCGGAGACCGAAGGAGACAAGCTATGAATATCCTGATCGTAGGCTGCGGCCGCGTGGGCCGCAGGCTGGTACATGTGCTGGAGCGGCTGGGGCACGATGTTTCCGTGCTGGACGAAGACGCCGCCAATCTGGCTCTGCTCAATGAACTGGAGCCGCCATTTTCCGGCATGGCCGTGGCGGGCGTGCCCATCGACGGCGATGTACTGCGCAGTGCGGGCATTGAGGCCTGCGACGCCGTGGCCGCCGTCACCAAGGATGACAACATCAATCTGATGGTAGCGCAGATCGCGCGCGAGCTGTTCGGTGTGAAGCACGTCATCGCCCGCGTGGCCGAGCCCTCCCGCAAAGAGGTCTACACCGAGCGCTTTGGCCTGCGCATCGTGTGCGGCACCAATCTGACGTCCCAAGGCCTGCTGGCGGGTATTCTGCAGGAGGAGGACGACGAGGACCAGTGCGTGATGTTCGGTTCCTCCACGGCAAATTTTTCAGCTGTACCTGCCGCGAAGCATCAGTGGAACCGTCCGCTTTCGTCCGTACAGCCGCCCCGGGCGGGCATGATGGTATTCGGCGTGCTGCGCGCCAACGGCACGATGGAACTTGCCAACACCCAGCCTACGCTGCATGTAGATGATAAGATCCTGTTTGCGGAACTGGCGGACTGAGGAATACTCCCGCCGCCGCGGATAGCGGCCCATGCGGGGAAACATCATAAGGAGTACAAAAATATGCGTGTTTGTATCGTGGGTGGAGGCAAAGTGGGCTACTATCTTGCCAAGACCCTTCTGGAGCACGGCCACACGCCGGTGCTCATCGAGGACGACCCGGCCATGTGCCGCAAGGTGGCCGACAGCCTGGACCTGACCGTGGTGTGCGGCGACGGCACTTTTGCCGAAGTGCAGGAAAGTGCGGACGTGGCTCACTGCAGCGCCATGGTTGCGGTAACGGGCCGGGACGAAGACAATTTGATCGTATGCCAGCTTGCAAAGCAGGTGTTCAAGGTCAAGCGCACGGTGGCCCGGGTGAACAACCCCAAAAACGCCGCAGTGCTGAAAAAACTGGGCGTGGACATTGCCGTGAGCGCTACCGATAACCTGACGCACCTCATCGAGCGCGAGGTGGAGACGGCGGCCATCCAGCAACTGCTCAGCCTTGCGGGGGGGACGGCCTCGCTCACCGAGGTGCTCATTCCACAGGGCTTCGCCCATGCGGGGAAAACGCTGGCTGAGCTTGTCATCCCCAAGGATGCGGTGGTCATTTCCATCATGCGGGACGGTGAGCTGATCGTCCCCCGCGGCAATACGCAGATCCTGGTGAACGATAAAGTCGTGGTGCTGGCCAAAAACACGGCGTTCCACGAGCTGGCACAAAGCTGGAACCTGGCGGACGTAAAATAGCCCCGCACGGGCGGCTCCCGGTTTCGGCGGAAAGGAAGATCTATGGAATTTTCTGTCCCGCGGCACGGCGCCGCCATCGTCAGCGGCTGGTGCGCCGCACTGGGCGCGATGCTGTGCCTGCCGTTCTGGAAAAATTTCTTTACGCCGACGCTGGCGGTATTTCTGCTGTGGCTTGCGGCGTGCTTCGGCGTGCTGGCGCCGCGGCTGGCTTCGTCCTGCGTGCGTGTGGGCGGCAACCATCTGACGCTTCGGCGCGGCCTGCTGTTTCCCGTAACGCGGCGCATCCCGCTGCGGTTCCTTGCGGGCTGCCACATCGTGCAGACGCCGCTGCAGCGCATGACGGGCACCTGCCTGTTCTTCCTGTACTCCAGCGGCTGCACCACGTTGGTGCCCGGTATGCGCAAGGCGGACGCGGAGTGCCTTTCCGCCAAGCTGACGCACGGGGGGAAGCTGCTGTGAACAGGCAACGCCGGTTCCATATCATTTTTGCGGTCCATTATCTGCGGTACGGCCTGCTGCTGTGCTTGGTACCGATGCTTCAGGCGCTGCTTGCGTTCGACCTGGACAGCCTTTGGGCGGCGCTCCGGCAGGACGCCGTTATCCTGCTGGCCTGCGCTGCTGCGGCGCTGGCTCTTTGGCGTGCCACAGCCTTCCGGCTGGAGGACGGCGCCGTAAAGGTGACGCAGGGCGTGTTTTACCGCAGCTATCACACCTTCGGCAGAGCCAGCATCGCGGCGCTGGAGATCGCCCGCCCTTTGTACTGCCGCATGCTGGGCGCAAGCCGTATAACGCTGTATTTCAAAACGAACGCCTCGCCCAAAAGCTATTCCATGTTTCTTCATAAAAAGGACGCGGCTGCGGTGGCGGATGTTCTTCTGCCTGTGCGCAGCGATACGTCCGTATTCGAGCCCACGGGCTTTGAACGCCTGAGCTTCGTGATGCTGAGTGCCAATATCATCACCAGCAGCGCTTTTGCCCTGTGGGGCGTGAAACAGCTGGATGAGGTTCTGGGGCAGAATTTCCAGCAAATCGCGCTGGACACTTTTCATGAGGCCGAGCTGTTTGCGGCGCGGTATCTGCCCACGGGCCTGGCTTTTCTGGTAACGCTGGGCTTTGCCGTGACGGGATTCACCTTTTTGTATGCGCTGCTGCACACGGCAGGCTTTAAGGTATGCCGGAACGGCGGAGTCATCATCAGCAAAGGCGGCTTTGTCACGCTCATCGAGCGGCGTATCCTGGTGGCCTGTGTGTCCGCCTGCGATGTGTGCGTTACGCCGCCGGCGCGCCTTCTGCGGCGCTATCCGGTATACCTTTCCGCAGGCAGCTTCCGCGGAGGCGATCTGCCCGTGCTGGTTTATAAAAAAGGGGAGGAGCGGACAGTGGAGCGCCTGCTGCCCAACTTCTGCCCGCCGGATGGTCCGCTGTGTATGCCCGCACGCAAAAGCCCGGTGCAGTATCTTTGGCAGCCCGGTACGCTGCTCGCTCTTTCTTTGGGCCTGTGCGGCGTGGCCTCTTACACAATGCCGCAGATTCTGCCCATGCTTTTCGTACCGGCGGTGCTTGCCCTGGCGGGGCTGCTGGTTTCACTGGAGGGCTTTTTCCGTGAAGGCCTGCGCAAAAACGCCAACCGCACGCTGTCCGTTTGCTATACCCGTTTTTTTACCCGGCACGAGGTTTGTGTGTTCACGCCGGATCTTTCCTATACGCTGCTGGAAAACCCATTTTCCGTCAGCGGCGGGCGGTGCGACGTGCGGGTGCACCTGCCCTGCGGGCTGCGGTACCGTGTGCGCGGCGCACTGCAATATCTGGCGCGGGAAATACCGTTCACGCTGTGAACGGCGTCACCGTGCTTTTCCGACGCTGTGCAGGAACCGCGCCGCGTTTTATCCTCATTCTTGAAAGAAGCTGATTCTTTTGTACCGAGCTGTGATATTCGATCTTGACGGCACGCTGCTGAACACCATCGGCGATCTTGCCGCCGCGGCCAATCATACGCTGGCCAAAATGGGCTTTGCGCCCCATACGGAAGAAGAATACAAATACATGGTGGGCAACGGCATTCCCAAGCTGATCGAGCGTTTTCTTCCTCCCGGGCACCGGGACGAAGCTGCACAGGCACAGGCGGCCCGGTTGTTTTTCCCTTATTACGACGCGCACAAGGAGGACTCTACGGCTCCGTATCCCGGCATCCCCGCCCTGCTTGCCGCGCTGCGCGGCGCAGGCGTAAAGCTGGGCGTCGTGTCCAATAAGGAGGACGCTCTCACCCAAAGCGTTGTCAGCCATTATTTTCCGGGGCTGTTTGACGGAGTGGCCGGCCATACGCTGGGCACCCCCACGAAGCCCGACCCGCATCTTGTGAACGGCATGCGCGCCGCTTTCGGCCTTGCTGCGCAGCAGGTGCTTTATGTGGGGGACAGCGGCGTGGACATTGAAACAGCCCGCAATGCCGGGCTTGCGGGCTGCGGCGTTCTGTGGGGCTTCCGCACCGGGGACGAGCTGTGCGGCGCGGGCGCGTCCTATCTCGTCCGCAGCCCGGAGGATATCCGTGTGCTGGTGCTGGATGCCTAAGAGCAGCTGCAGCGTCCGGTCCATGTACCTGCAAGAATTGAATTTCATTTTGCTGTTCACGGGGGGAGGGGAGCACAATGTTGATTTTATCGTTCAACTCCCTTACTTCTCCCGCCTTGCTGAAGGCGGTCCGCATTCAGGTACGCCCGTGGATGCAATGGGCCCACTCGTCACTACGGCCTCTTTGGGTTATAAAGAGCAGGACCGGCATGTATTCCAACGTTTAAAGGAACTGGATGCTCTTGGCCTTGCGGCAGAGTATTTCGATTTTGACGACAGTCCGGCACGGTCTTTTGCCGACTATAACGCGGCCGTCTTTTTTGGGCGGTAATCCGTTTTACTTGCTGAAAAGCTGGCGTGCCTGCGGCGCAGAATCAATATTGGAGGAATTTTTAAAGGATGAAAAACGGCTGATCGGCTGCAGCGCCGGCCGCTTTGTAATGCAGTGTTCCATTGCATTCATCGCCCGCTGCACACCGGAAATGATAAATCCGCCGGCTTGTTGGACACCACCGGGCTTTGTCTGACAGACGTGGAAATCTTGCCCCATTATCACAGATTCCTGCCGCGTTTTGAGCATTTTGAGGAAGCGCACACAGGCTTATAAACAGGAGACCGTTATCCCTCTGCTGCGCACCGACGACGGCAGACCGTATTTTTATATTCCGACGGCCCGCGTGTCGAAGGAACGCCTCTTTCGATGTGAGGCGGCTTGCCGGGAACAATGCTCCAAATGCTGAAGCCCCGCCAGATCCTTTTGGGATCTGGCAGGGCTTTTTCTGTCCCGTCCTTTTAAGGTGCCCGTGCGCATGGTCAGAACCGGGTACCGCCGCATACAATGGTTTGACGGCGCTTTGCCGTCTTGCGGCACATCAATATAACGGGAGGCATTGACCATGGAACTGCAACACAGTCAGACGTGGAAAAATCTGCAGACCGCATTTTCGGGCGAGCTGCACGCTTGTGCAAAATATAAGATCTATGCGCTGCGTGCGCGGGAAGACGGCTACGAGCAGATGGGGAACATCTTTGATGAAACATCCCGCAATGAACAGGAACATGCCGAGATCTGGCTTAAGCATCTTTCCGGCGGCGAAGTGCCCGGCACGCTGGAAAACCTGCGGGACGCGGCAGCCGGGGAACACTATGAATGGACCGAGATGTATGCCGAATTTGCCCGTACCGCCCGCTGTGAAGGCTTTGAGGAGCTGGCGGAACTGTTCACCCGCGTGGGGAACATTGAAAAAACGCATGAACAGCGTTACAACAAGCTGGCTGCCAACATTGAGGACTGCCAGGTTTTTTGTAAGGGGCGCCCCACCGTGTGGGTGTGCATGGTATGCGGAAACGTAACGTATGCCGCATGCTCGCCGGAAGTTTGCCCTGTATGCGGGCATTCCCAGAGCTATACCGAAATCAAGGCGGAAAATTATTGAAGTAAAAAATAGCAGCATGCCCTTTCTTCCTGCCATGCGGGTCTGTTTGGACGGCACGGA
Organism: Ruthenibacterium sp.; assembly: GCF_017421385.1. NCBI lineage: Bacteria > Bacillati > Bacillota > Clostridia > Eubacteriales > Oscillospiraceae > Ruthenibacterium > Ruthenibacterium sp. The sequence continues at coordinate 19,788 of NZ_JAFOIN010000030.1, forward strand.
AACGAACAGGGCATAAAAGATGTTCTCATTTCGTTGTCGCAGCATTTTAAATGCATAAAAAACCGCACTGTACAACCGTTTTTGGCTGTACAGTGCGGTTTTCATCTGGTGACCCGACCCGTTTTCGGGTGTTGTATGGTACTTTTCACCGCTTGCGCTTTCTGAAGGAAACAACTCCAGGTGCTGCGGTCTGGATTTCGTTGGGTCAGGATCTGTTCCATCCATAGAAATCAATGTTTTAATCTCGATGGTATCAGTGTGTATATTCACGCGGCTTACAACGGCCAGTATAAGTTTTAATCCTTCGGACGTGTTAATATCTACCTTCGCCACATTTTCTACACAGCGGCGAATCGTAGCGTCGTCAAGCCCTACATAGCCCTTATATTGATTCAGCTCTGCCGTTTCTGCTTCGATTTCTGCCTTTTCTTCTTCCAAGCGCCTGACCTTTTCTTTCAGCTCCGAGCTAACCACGCCTTCCAAAAGCGCGTTAACACCATTTTCCAGTTGACGGCATACGCGCGTATACCGGGATGCCAGCTCTGCCCGACGCGTATCGTATTCGGTAGTGATTTGCCGCTCCTGGTCGCGTGCTGCATCAACCAGCATTTCAATATTGGCCGGCTCAGTCAGCATCTGCTTAATACTGGCCGCGACCGTCTGTTCCAGCCACTCCGTACGAACATTCTTCATTTTGCATGTATGTGTGCGCCTCTTATTATTGCACTCATAGTATTGGTAACCGGATGCCTTGCTTCCCATCACCACCATGCTGGCGCCACAGTCGCCGCAGAATACACGACCCGTGAGCAGATATTCGCGCTTGGCACTGTATCTCCCGCCGGCCCCCTTGCGTGTTCGGATTCGGGACTGTACCTGCTCCCACAATTCTTGTTCAATGATAGCCGGCACACCGTTCTCAACCACAATGGCGTCCTCTTTGCTTTTGGCGTGACTATTCCATCGTCCGTCCGCCTGCGCCTTGGTGGCGCCGTAAACAAGGCGGCCGATGTATTTTTCGTTTTTGAGCAGGTCAAAAATGGAGTTTTTCCCGAACGGTTGGCCTCGTTTTGTAAGATATCCTCGGCTGTTCAATTCGTCTATGATTTCTCCGTAACTGAATCCCCGTGCGAATAGTTGAAACACAAGGCGCACGGCCTCTGCTTCATGCTCATTGACCACATACTTTTTGTCCTTGTCAAGATCGTATCCTAGGGGCGGCTTACCGCCGGAGGATTTGCCCTCCCGGGCGTTATGCTTCAGCGCATCTATTGTTTTCTGGCGCGTTATCAGAACCTGCGCGTGATTGAGCATCGCTGTTGCAGCTTCATTGATGAATACGGCGGGGTCTTTAAGATCTCCTCCCACCATTGGCTGCGTCACACTGGCCACCCGTGCTCCCAGCATATCCACGTCTTTCCGAAACTGAAACCACTCGGTAAATTCGCGGAACATACGGCTTTGGTCATAAACAACCACAAGCTGCGCGCCGCCCATGCCCAAGTGCATCATACAGGCTTCATAACCGGCACGGGTCTCCTTCATGCCAGAAACAGCTTCATCGGAGAATATTTTTCCCACCTGATAACCATTGCGCTCACACCATTCACGGCATTTTTCCACCTGAACGTCGATAGTCACGGGATTCTGATTGTCTGTTGAGTACCGGGCCAAAATATCAGCAATGGGCCATTTATTTTGTTCGTTCATCCCATTACCCTCCATTTAATCCGTCTCATATTGCACTTACACTTCGGCCGAAGAAACCAGTTCATCGGCAGCTGGAACTCCGTTGATTGCTGCCTCCAAAATACGACTTGCATATGCTGCATTATTTAAAAGGACGGTGTAGTTGTTAGAACCAAACTGGAAAGAAATTCCGTCACGGTGGGCATCTATTCCAGACAAAGCTGAGAAAGGTTTATCAAAAGCGCCTTTGGGACAAATCATAACCACTCTTTTATTGGTAATGTAAAATGTACCAGGAGTCTTTTCCGCAACATTTTCCCTAATAGCCGTGCTTCCTCCTCCTCCAGTGCGAATACTTACTCCCTTCATTACACGGACACTTACTCCAGATCCGCCACCTCTATGCCCAGTTACAACATTTTTTACCTTCAAATTTTGTGCCGGGCTTTGAAAACAGCAAAATTCTCCATCTTTGAGGACGAGGCCACGCGCAGAAATAACTGGCAATGCCTTTATCGGCCCCAAAACGGGCACACACTTATTTTCGTACCATTGCATTCCGGCTTTAATTACGTCAACAAGCCATCCGATACCAAAGAGGCCGAAAGTAAATAAATATAAAACACCAAGGCCAGCTTTGCCTGCCATAAATTTATGAATCCCAAAAAAGCCTAAAAATAGCGTTACGAAAAAATTTGTTGCTGGTGTCATCTTGCCCGTTCCTTCCTGTCAATAAAATAGTATTCTTTTTCACACCGATACAAGATACTGGTTTTCGATTTCTTCCTGTATGTAAGGCAAATAGCGCTGCACCAATTCCAGCTCCTGCTCGCCCATGTGATACCAGCGCTTGCGCTGCATCTCACCAATGCGGTGCCGTGCCGCCGCGCCCGACACCATAAACCAGTCAGACACCTCATGCTGCATCAGCCATCCATTCCGGCTCCACAGCTCCATCATAATGCATTCAGGCATCAGCAGCTGTGCAGCAAACCAATCCGCTTCATTTTCCTGCTGGACGCCACGCTGCTTATGGCCAAGGTAAACATGTCCTAACTCGTGCGCAATTGTAAAACGGCGGCGACCAACGGGCAGAGCATGGTTGTAAAGGACAAGACATCCCGGCCCTACGGGCACGCTGGTACCGTCCAAAAGCTGTCCACGACTTTTAAATTCCGAGAGAGGCATTCCCGTTTTTGAACAATATCCCTGTATTGTATCCATCAGAATCGAAGCGCCTGCGAACACCATGCCCTGTAAATCAGTAGCCAACGAATTGATGTTCTGCTGAAGTAAAAGCCATGTAGCTACGCATTGCGCATCAGCGATAGTCATCCGGGTCAAGCCCCCGTGCTCTCAAATATATATCAAGGGTATCCTCAAAGTTTTTCACAAGCCGATTGTAATCTTCTTCAGGCAATTGCGACGCCATGCGCGTCAAAACCACTATATCCCGTTGCCGTGCATCCTGCGCGGTGGCGGGATTATTTTTTTTGCCTTCTGACGGATCATCTGTTTCTCCCAGCAGATAGGCGGGGGTTGTGTGGAGTGCGGAAGCCCAAGTTTCAACGGCATCCAAAGGAATCGCTATCCCCTTGTTTTGACTATCTGCAATATACGAGTTCTTCTTTCCGACGATATTACACAAGTGCGTAATGGTTATTCCTTGTTTTTTTGCAAGGGCTCTTAATCTGTCGAAATTGAACATAATTACCCACCATTCATTGTACAATGCAACAAATATCTAGCTTATCCTAGAATAACTCTTGAAATTCTAGGTTTTGCTAGATATACTAAGAATGTCCCCGCAAAAAGGGAACAAAAAACCAGCCTTACATGGAGTATGCCCCAAGAAAAGGTGTTTTGCGTATTAAATTGAATGTAGCAACTTCAAATTACCACAAAACGCCAAAAAAAGCAAGGCATACTCCATGAAAAGGCAACGAAAAAGCCAAAAAATCGACATTTAAGGAGGTGGAACAATGCCCCTGCACACCGTAGAGGAGGCCGCAGAATTGATGAAGGTCTCCCCCGACACTGTCCGGGAGTGGGTACGCAGCGGCCGCCTGCGGGCCAGCAAGTTGGCAGGCTCAAAAACGCTGCGAATCAGCACGGATGACATCATGGCGTTTTACGATGCAAATGAAACCCGGGCCAAAGAAGAAAAAGCACACGCTTGAAAGGAGGATATCATGCGCCTGATCGTCAGCCGGGAAACCGGAGAAATATTGGACGTTCTGGAGCCTGCCTCCGCCGCAGATTACGCCGCGTTTCATCAGCTTCTCGCCGATCAGGTGCGCCGTGAGATTTTGCGAATCGGCCGAGATTATTTGGATGGCATTTGCAGGAAAGCGAGGGTAGCACATGAATCATCTGATACTTAGAATGACTGCCATAACCGTGGCGATTCTTTCCATTGCCGTTTTGGACGGTATTGTGAGCGGACAGACGGCCCCCTGGACAGGATTGTTCACCATCGCGGCACTGCTCGGTATGGCAGCATGGAGCTACAGCAAACAGACAAAAAGAGAGGCGCCCGCCCGTGCTGCGAACACGGACAAGCGCCAGGCGGTCAAGTTGAACCCTACGACCGCCTCCATTGTAACACATCAAGGAGGAATGCATCAATGAGGTATATCGAAACATTTTCTACCGAACGCGTTGGATACGATTTCTATTGCGACATAGCTAATCGCATTGTACAGGCCAGAGAAATGAAAGGGCTAACACAACAACAATTTGCTGATTTGCTCAACACTCCCATTTCACGCGTGCAAAGTATTGAAGGGGTAAAGATCAAAATTAAACTCACTGAATTGGAGAAAATTTCAGATAGTCTCGACGTTTCTGTAGATTGGTTAATTGATGCGGAAATCGACAGCCAAGCCGGAGAATGTTTGTATCTCGTGTGGCCTGAATTTTGTCCGGATGTGAAACTTTATCAACGAGCAACCAGCAAGCGCATGGCATTTCTTTTGATGGAACAGCGCTTGAATAAGTCCGGTGTGCGGGCCAACACGCCAAGAGAACGCATGTTCGTTCAATTGGTTGGCGTTCCGGTATCGGATAATACGCTCAAAGCAAAATTTGCAAAACTTCCCAATGGCGACGAACCTATTTATCCGGATAAAGAGGAGGATGCCAAATGCGAGTAATTACATTACGCCCGGGCGAGGCCCCGAAATTTAACGATATCCCGGCGCTCTTGGACACCACCGAAGCAGTGCAGCACTTTTGCGGCGGCGATATCTGCGAAAACCGAATCGGATCCAGCGGAATTTTCGCCATCACCAGCGGCAAGATATCGCCCGAAGACATGCCGATATCGTGCATGATCCCGGAAATGGACATGCTCCTGCGCGGGCCGGTCGTGTTCTGCAGGCGCTGCGGCCATGAGCTTGCAGCAGTGTATGAGGACGATTTAAAGGCCGTGAAGAAGTCCATCGTCCTGCCCGGGGGTGACTGGTTTTGAACCGATACCTCTGCAAGTGCGGCCGGGCGGTAAATAAAAGCACAAATGCCGACAACACGGGGAACCGGGAGACGGAGGGCTGCGAGGGCTGCCCGTATCTGATGCCCTGGGGACCGACCGAATGGGACCATACACGGCATGCAATGGTTACGGACGTAAAAGGGTATGAATGCCGCATGTCGCCAACTTTGGAATACCGTACGGAATTACGCGGCCATCTTGACGATAAAACGACCATCCGAATCACAAGCCTGGACTTTGATTTTCTGGAGCGTGTTAGCGATTGGGTAAAAGAGCATTATCCCAATGGCGAGCTTTCCGGCGGCTTCTCCCGGGACCGCATCCGGCCGGCGGAATATGTAGACGAAGGTCGGTATCGGTATACGCTTGCCTGCTCGCAAAACAAAAAGGGAATTGCTGCGAAGCGTGCCCTATGGGCTGAATTTTTCGATGAAACCTTTCACCGGAAAGACATGGACGCCGATGCAGAAAAGCAAAAAATCCTGCGCGATATTGAGCAGGGAAAGGCAGCGGCACACAAAGACGCTGCCGCGACGGATAAGGAGACAAAAACTATGCTGATATACAGAGACCCAGCCACGGGCTGGCTGTACCGGGTAAGCCCGCAGCCGGAAAACGGCATTTATGCGATGCAGTATCGAGATCCGGCGAACAGCGTCGTATGGAAACCCGACATCACATGGAATACCAACGCCGTTTACCGTGACCGTGAGCACTTGCAGGAGGGCTTAGAGGCCCGTGCGAAACGCGACGGCTGGGAGCTGGTATCCAGTTCAGCGAGCAGTGAGCCGCCGGAGGTTGTGGACAAGGGAGAAGAGTATTCACCTTGTGACACATGTCGCTGCCCGGATTGTATTGACCGCTCATGCCCACAGGCTGGATGTGATAAGACGGACGGAGGCTTCGGGTGCTTTGCACCATACGAAGAGTGTCCGGCGCCGGCAGAAGAGACGTGTCCGGACGAAAGGCTGGTAAAAGACAAAACAAGCAGCTGCCCCTACTTTTCAGGCGTTACCTCGCACCTGATCGGCAGCAGGCGGATTGAAAATGTAAATTGCAAACAGCAAGACCATCCTCTTAGTATCGCCTGCTATACCTTCGGATGTAAAGACGCAGTGGAAGAATGCCGCATTTACTGGCTGGGACAAATTGATGAAAAACTGGGTCACAGAGTTCCCGAACATCTCTTTAAAGATGGCAGTGCCAACGACCTGAGGGCCTACTTGGAGGAGGAAATAGAAAAATGCAAAAATCAACCTGCCCGGAATGGGGATGCTGCTGCGACCACGGCCGGGAATGCTGTGCCGGAGCCGGTGGAAACACCGATCACCCCGACGGATGCAAACACCTTGCCGGCCCCCGGCTGCCCTGCGGATGCTGGCAGTGCGACACAAAGCCTGTCCGCTGCTGGGCCTGCCTCTTTGGAAGCGGAGCCGGAGGCCACGCCCTTTGACTACTCCGGGCTGGACGATCAGACGGTGGCCGATCTTCATCTGGCTGAACGGGAGTACTCTGGCGGTAAGAAGATGGCCGAGATAGGGCTGCGCCGGATGGCCGATGGTGTGGCCATCGCCCACGACACGCTGTGCGGCACCGTTGTCCACAATGTGGACAACGGGCAATTCGCCCAGAAAGAGGACACCTTCCGCCGCTGGTGCGAGAGTATGCAGATTGGGAAAAGCACGGCTTACAAGCTCCTGCAGGTATCGACGATGTTTGACAAAAGCACCCCCAGAGAACAGAAAGTGCTGGAAGAATTGTCCCCCTCCCTGCTCTACGCTACGGCGAAGCCGTCGGCGCCCGCCGAGCTGGTGCAGGCCGTCAAGGATGGCGACATCACGACGCACAAACAGTATCAGGCGGCGCTGGAACGCATCAAAACGCTGGAAAATCAAAACAAAAGCCTGCTGCACAGCTATGAAGCCGAAAAAGGCAAAGCGGAGGCAGCCCGGGCGCAGGCAAAGCATGCGCAGGAAAAAGCCGACGCGCTGGAAACAAGGCCGGTGATGAGCGAGCTGTTCGATGCCAAGGAGCGCATCAAGGAATTGGAAGCCCGTCCTGTGGAGGTAGCGGTCCAGGAGCCAGACCCCGCCGAAGTGGAACGTCGAGCCGGTGAAAAAGCCCGGGAAATGACGTCTATGCTGCAAGCGCAAGTGCGTGGCATGCAGGAAGATCTGGACGACGCACGGAAAATCATTGACAGTGCAGAGAGCGCCACATATATGGTGGCAGCGGAATTTGCAGTAAACGCTGCGCAGGTACTGAACGGCATTCGGGCCTCGTTTTGGGCAGTTGCGAAAGAACTTTCCGATGAAGATTTTTCAAGTGCCGCGGCGCCGCTTCTTGAAGCTGCAAACCGCATCGTGGATTGCGAATGGGATGATGACGAGGAGGAACAAGAATGAGCACTATTATCAAAACAAATTATGTCGCTGTGCAGCTCGCTGACCGAAACCAGCCCGGCATATACAGCGGTCGTGAATATACGTATATTGCGGACAAAAGGCTTGCTGTGGGCGATATCGTCTATGCAGACACACGCCTGGGCGGTACTTTGGCAAAAGTCGTGGCGGTGGACGTGCAGGAACACACGATTGCTCCGAAAATCCGCCCGCTGCTGAAGCACATCACCGACGGTCCGCTGCCGCCGGATAAGGTTCCTCAGCCACGTCCTCAAGCGGTCACGCAAATGACGCTTGGTTGAAAAGGGGTGAATGATGTTGAAAGTTGTGAAACTGCTGAAGCTGTACGTCGAAAATTTTCGCGGCATAAAGAATTTTGTACTTACTCCCGACGGGCGCAGCGCCACAGTACAGGGGGGCAATGGGACGGGAAAAAGCACGTTGATGGCTGCTTTTCTCTGGCTCTTGACCGGTAAGGACGCACAGGGCCGTGAAAATTACAATGTGTTTCCGCTGGGAACAGACGGGAACCGCTTGTCCGGCTGCAGTCCTACGGTGACAGCTACTCTCTCAATGCCGGACGGGCACACGCTCGTTCTGCAGCGTTCCATATGCGAACGCTGGACGAAACGTCGCGGAAGCGCCGAGACGGAATATAACGGCGACGAAACGCGCTATTTCATCGACGAAGTTCCCGTGAGTGCAGGGGAATATAGCTCCGCCATTTTTGGTGTGTTCCCGGAAAAGTTGCTTCCGCTGCTGCTCAATGCAGTCTGGTTCTCGGAGCAGACAAAGGACTATAAAGAGCGGCGGCGCCTTCTGCTGGAGCAGTTCGGCAGCCTGCAGCCGGCGGACGTATTTACTGCCAATCCAGAGCTTTCCGATTTGGAAAGCATGCTGGGGACGCATTCAGTGGATGAATTTTCCCGGATCTGCACAGAACGCCGTAAGCGGTATAAGGATTCCCTGTCGGCATTACCCGCGCGCATCGACGAAAACCGAAAGCAGCTGCACCCCGTATCCGACGCCGGGGCCGTCAAAAACGAGCGCAGCAAGCTCAATGTTGAAATCGCCAAACTGCAGTACGAGATCGAGCACACGACGGCGGACGCTGTACAGCGGCACAACCAGCAGGAACTTGAAAAAGTACAGCAGTATTTGGAGATGATCCCCAATAAGCGCCGCGTGCTGGAGGCGTCCGGTAATGCGGGATGGCTGGAAGAGCACAACCGCCGTGTTGATGACGCTACCCGTGAAAAACAAAATGCAATGTGCCGGGTGGAAACGCTTGCTGCGGAACTTCGTTCCCTGAATCGGGAACGGGACTTCCTAGCTGCTGAACGTGACCGTCTGCGGGTTGAATGGGTGGAAGTGAACGGGACCGTGCCTGACATTGCGCAGACATGCCCGACCTGCGGACAGGCATTGCCTGCGGAACTGGTGCAGGAGGCGCAGGAGAATTTTAATGTTTCCAAATCTGAACGGTTGTCGGATATTGCGGCCAAGGGTGCCAAAGCCGCTCAGGACGTCGAGAAAATGGAGAAAAAAGCGGCACGCTTGCGCGAGGACCTGGATACATGTGAGCGTGCCGCCAAGGCGGCAGCCGCAGCCTATGATATGGTGATCGCGGAAAAGCCTCCTGTAACACAGATGGGACTTTTCGCGGAACTGGATGCGGAGGAAACGAATCTGAAAGCCAAGGCTGAAGAATTGCGGCAAGCAATCCAAGCCAGCGCCCAAGCGGCCGAACAGGTTGTTCAGGAAAAGCGCCAGAAACTGGCAGACATGCAGGCCCAATCCGATGCAATGACCTCACGGCTGGCTGAAATCGACCGCAACGCGGCGCTCGAAACCCGTATCCAGGAGCTTGAAGCAGAACAGCGTGACACTCTTCATCAATTGGAGGAAGCGGAGCGCGGGCTGTCTATGTGCGAGGAATATACCCGCACGCTGGTGACACTTCTGACCGAGCGCGTCAACAAGCATTTTCCCACGGTGCGCTTCAAACTGTTTGAGCAGCAGAAAAACGGCGGTCTGCGAGAGGTCTGCGAGGCAATGGTGGACGGTGTTCCATACGGTGCTCTGAATACCGCGTCCAAAATGCAGGCGAACGTGGAGATCGTGCAGGCATTCAGCCGGGCGGCGGACATTTCGCTCCCGCTGTTCCTGGATAACCGGGAGAGCGTTACCGATTTAACACTGCCGGATGAAATGCAGGTCATCAATTTGAATGTGATCCCCGGCGAAAAACTGGGGCTGAAAGGGGATTAAAGTATCATGGCGGAAAATAACGGAATCGCAAAAATGCCGGATTATCGCACTATCGTACAGAAAACAGGGGCCGCATACATCCCATTGGTGGAAAAACAGATTTCCAATGGTGGTTCGGTGGACCTTTATCAACATCTATGCATGGAAAACGCGCTGACAATGATGCACGAAACAGCCGTTGGAGCGGGCCTTGAGGGAATCTCCGCGCTTCAAAAAAGTGAAATCATGCAAATTTTGCAGCAGGTGGCTACGCTCCGCTTGAACGCATTTTCGAGACCGCGGGAATGTTATTTCCAGACGCGCAAGAAAAAGCAGCCGGATGGGAACTGGACAACCTCCATCGAAATGGGCATTGAGGGAGATGGCAACGACGTCATTCTGAGAAACTTTGGCCATGGCGTCGAAGAGGTATATCCATATTGGGATGTTCATGTAGATGATGAATTTACTTATCCCGTACACCACGGAATCGACGTAGAGCCGCCCACCTGGAAACGCTGCGGCACTGGAAAATATGCCCGCGTCGTCTATCCTGTACGCTTCACGGACGGCACCGTGCGCTATTTCATCAGTGAGCGCGCTGAAGTCCGTGCGAACTTGGTCGCCCATATCAACAACAACATGATGAACGAAACCTTCGGCATTGCAGAAAGCCGTTACAAGGCCACGCTACAGCAGAAACATCAAATTGATGCGCGTAAGTCCGAGCTGAAAGCTCTGATGGATGGAAGGGACATCGACGAGATCCTCGACATTCCTGAACTGAAGCCATACATTTCCCCCGCTTGGATGGAGGGGAGCCGTGAGCGGATGATTTTGCGTAAAATGCGCAACAATGCGGTCAAGCCTATCCCGAAGGATTTTGCAAATGAACTTTCCTTGTCCGCCTACTACAAAAGCATGGCGGTATCGGAATCCGACAACACCATCGACGCCGAATATCGTGAAATTCCTGATATGGATGCTCTCCCATCCGGCCCGCAAGAAGTAGAAATGCCGCCTGCGGCACCGCCCCGCTCCGAGCCTGCACCTGCACCAGTGGAGCCAACCAGCAAAGTAGAGCAGGCGGCCCCGGCGGCTCCGCCCGTTACCACCGCTCCGTTTTAACGGTGAGGCTGTATGGAAATAAAGACACTGGCCAGCGGTAGCACAGGCAATGCATATCTGGTGGGCGATGGAACCACCACACTCCTGTTGGAATGCGGTATCTCAATGCGTGAGCTGATGCGACGGAGCCGCTTCACACTCTCCCGGGTAGACGCCTGTCTCATCACACACGAGCATGGCGACCATGCACGGGCGGTTCACGACGTGATGGCACGCGGCATCCCGGTTTACTGCAGCGAGGGGACGGCCGGATTCTTAGGAATACATGAAAGCGCTGGGTATCATCGGGTACAGCACGGACAGCGGGTTGACATTGGGACATTTGCCGTGCTCCCAATGTCGACATACCACGATGTCGCAGAGCCGTTGGGGTGGTTATTGGAATCCATTCGCACCGGTGAGCGCCTAGTATTTTTGACAGATACGAGCCGCGCCGAAGATACTTTTCCGCCGCTTGACCACATTCTGATTGAATGCAACCACATGGGAACCGAAAGCATGGCGGATACCAACGCATATCAGGCACAGCGTATAATCGACAACCACCTGAGTTTACAGGAGTGTATCGCTTTTCTGACACACCAGAACTTGAGCCGCGTGAAAGACATCCGATTGCTCCATATAAGTCGCAGGCACGGCGACCCCGACGCTATGCGCCGGGCCGTCGCCGCGGCCACCGGAAAAAGAATCATCATTGCAGAGGAGGAAATATAATATGGCATACATTGAGCACGATCAGTTGGACGCTCAACTGAAAAAATTAGAGAATGTCTGCGCCGAAAATGGGTTTACGTATAAATTTCTTCGGGACAAGTATCCGGTCCGCATCATCATAACGCCGGACGGTACCATGGATGGCCAGATGAGCATGTTGGACAACCCTGTGGGATATAACACCAAAGGCTCCGCACTGGCATTTGTTTTTGTGGATGGCGATGTATATCTCAACCCGGGAAAAGAGGGGGGCCTGTCTCTGAGTAAGCGCCTGCAGAACAAACTGCGCACCATCGCGGAAAAGGTATATTTCAATTACCTGAAGGTTTTCTTCATCGACACTTTGGAAGCAAAAAAAATGGCGGATAAGCTGCACAATTCCGATGCGGATGAACCCTACACGCAGGACCCCGAATTTGAGGCCATAGGAGACGGGGAAATTCTTGCCGATGAGAACGAAGCCGATGGAAACAGCGCTCCTACGGCCGCACAGGCGGATGCATCGGACGATTCCGCCAGCGGCAACGATAACGAGTAAAGCGAGGACGAACAATGCCGGACGACGCCGAAAAATCAAAATACATCCCGATGTTTTATTCGTATATTGAACAGCTTGGGCTGTTGTCTCTGGAACAGGTCGGCGCTCTGGTTATGGCGCTGTTGGTGTATGGCCGCGATGGTACTCAGCCCGATTTCCCAAAGGATGGGAACGTATATATGGCATTTTCTTTTATCGCAGACAATTCGATGCGCGCTGAAATCCGCCGACAGGAAATTGTTGAAAAGCGCCGGGAGGCCGGACGCATCAGGGCTGCTTCTGCAGAAAAAGATGAAAACGGACGCTTTGTCCAGCAAAAAACCAGCAAAAAACCAGCACTTTCCAGCAAATCCAGCACCGACCAGCAAGTCCAGCTATACAAATACAAATACAATAACAAAGACAATAACAATAACAATCGTCGTATACGCGCGCACGCGCACGCATACGCGAACGACGACGGATTCGACGATGGTTGGTCAGAGAGAGAACGAGAGATCGTCGCCTTTTGCCGTGAGGTGGTGAAGGACATAAAGCCCGAGCAGGAACGAAAGGTCCTTGCTGCCGCCGATGGTATGGAGCTGGGAATGGTCCTGGACGCTATATCCATCGCCTACGAAAAAGGATGCAGTTCTCCCGATTACATTGTGAGCAGCATTGAATCGCAGCGTCACCAGCCTGATCGCCGCCCCGGAAAGATATAATACAGCGCCCGCCCGGCCAACCACCGGGCGGGTATCGTCAAGGAGGACAGTATGGAAAGAGTAATTTTTGAGGTCCCGGGAAAACCACAGGGCAAAGGGCGCCCCCGGGCCAGTGTTGTAGGCGGACATGCCCGCATGTACACCCCCGCCGGCACGGCTTCGTATGAAAACAAAATCATGCTCTGTTACCAGCAGAGACATGCCGGTGTTCGCTTCGTGCCGCCGATTATCTTGGAGGTAAATGCATATTTTGCAATACCCAAATCCTATCCGAAGAAAAAGGCTGCATTGTGTAGCCAGAATATCCTCCGTCCCACATGTAAGCCGGACATGGATAATATCGTGAAAGCTGTAGCCGATGCATTGAACGGTGTAGCCTACCGCGATGACAGTGCCATCGTAGAGCTGCGCGTGGCTAAGCGGTACGGAAGTCCGGAGCGTCTGGTGGTGCGTGTATCAGGGGATCTCGAACCAGAGGAGGAAGTAGTGGAGGGATTACATCATGGTTAAATCCAGAGAAGATAGCGTAATCGAAATTTGGGGTACGAAGTATATAAACCGCGATGTAAATCGTCTTCAGGAGGACATTTGCGCAACGATTATCCAATGTGAGCCCGGGAATACTTCGGGCGATTATATCGTCGAAGTCGTGCGGAAGGAGCATCCCGACCATGAGTAAGAAAAAACGTTGCCACTCAGAACGCACGCGACTTGGGAGAAGACAGGATGTAGCAAAAAGCTGCTTCAATTGCGAACACTTCTTGTATTGTGGCGATGGAGATCATGTTTGTGATCTTGAGACTTCAGCAGGTGCTATCGTGCAACCACTCATCGACGAATGGGACCCTACAGAACACTTTTTTTATTGCGGTGGAAAGAAATGGAGGCGTGGATATGCCGATTAAGAACTACACCACAAAAATAGACGTATTCGAAAGCCTGGGAGAAATACAGGGCGCGCTTGCCCGGAACGGCGCGCGAAAAATCATGGTGGATTATGACGACCGGGGACGGCCCGTAGGAATTACTTTTGGTTTGCAAACCGCGCAAGGCGGGATGCTGTTTCAGCTTCCTGCAAACACGCCGGGGGTTATGGCTGCTTTTGAGCGGCAGAAAATTCGACCGGACGTCGAGCAGGCGGAGCGCACGGCATGGAGGAATATTCGAGATTGGATACTGGCGCAGATGGCGTTTGTAGAGGCGGGCAACGTACAGGTGGACGAAGTGTTTTTGCCGTACATGACGGATGGTAAGGGCCGCACACTGTATCAGGCGTACCAGCACGGGCAGCTGATGCTCGGGGACGGCCAGCGCCGGGAGGGTTCACAATGCGAGAAATAGCAGTACATGAGTTTAAAAAAGTTCCGCGGAATTGCTCCACATGCCTGTACGGCGGAGGCATTGGATGCGGGAATGCGAATGTACAAAAAGAGTACCTGGCGTATTTATACGGATTAAGAGAATGCCCGCATTATTGGCTCGACCAGAATCGCTTTGAACCTGTTGATGGTCGCAGATGGTAGGAGGATTTACATGGAAAGATATACATACTTTGACGGTGGGAAATGGCGGCTTAAAATTGGCGATACAGAATACAGTGGAGACTGGGTTGACCGCCTCGCCGCCTATGAGGAAATCGGTCTGGAGCCGGAGGATATGAAAAAGGCGTTTAACGAGGACGCCACACTAAAATTAGCTGGGCAGATACTTGGCGTGACGCCCGGCCGCCTCCGCGAGCTGGCGCAGGCGGAGAAAGAGGGGCGGATTGTGGTGCTACCGTGCAGTGTTGGGGATCCTGTTTTTATGGGAACTGGTCGGTATAAAATTACAGGATATGAGGAAGATGTTTGCGACGGTTTCTACATTGGCCGCGATGGCGTTTTGCAGGTGAAGGCTCAAAATTATAATGGGAACCACGGGACATATGGAGTTATTGGCCAAACGGCAGAACTGACCCGCGAAGCCGCCGAGGCCGCGCTGGAGGAAATGGAGGCAGAGCATGAGCAAACCGATTGAACTCATGCATGTGTATTTTGGAGAAAATAAAAATACATGCGGAACGTGTTGCAATCTTGTAGAGGTTATCAGAGGGAGGAAGAAATTACGTAAATGCAAAGCCTATGGAGGTTTCCACAGCAGCAAAGCTGATTGGGCCAAAAAGTGGGTGGCTTGTGGGCTGTATGGTGAACACGTGCCGCAACCGATGGTATCGGATACGGCGAAGCAAATTTTTTATAGAGTAGGTATAACTCAAGAGGTTATAGGATGTGACGGGCAGATGGAAATGGAGGCCGACCATGACAGATAAAGAGCTTTGGGAGCGCTTACACGAAAATGCAGAGTGGGCGCGATGCAACGAGTGGGAAACGCCTTTGTGCCTTGCGGATGATTTAACAGCAGCGGCTGATGCAATTGAGCGTTTGAAATCTGAACTCACCAAAGAGAAAATCGACAACACGAATCTCATAGGCGAACTTGCCACGGTGGCCGCAAAATGAAAGTGAGGAAAAATATGAAAAATGGAATTGTTGTAGCCTTATTGATGATGGCATGGTTAATTGTGATGGCATTGACCGGCTGCTCTACCGAAGCAGATCGCGTGTCCTACAACCTATCACAGCAGGCAGACAATTTCAACGATATCCGGCAGGTGACAGTAATAAACTGCTTGCAAGGCGATGTGCTATTCCAGATGACAGGCAAAATGAGCATTACGGCAGACACAGAAGATAACCAGCTGGAAATTGTGGTTGAAGACGAAAACGGCGAGTACAAAAAGCACTTTATCGGCCTGAGCGATAATGTCACCTATGTGGTGGAAGATGTCACATCTGGAGATGTCAACCAGTATAAGTACACGCTGAATTTCAACCCCAAAATGTGGCTCCCTGAGATTTCCACAATTGAATAGGAGGTCGTCCCATGCAAATCTTGATAAATCTGGCGGTCTTGGCCGTCGCACTGGCGGTTGTGGCCACGCTGGCCTGCCTTGCCGCGGGGAGGGATGGGCGATGAAATCCGTTCGCCCGCTGGCGGTTCCACCGGTTGCGTATATAGAAAATGCAACTGCAGATGCTGTTATAGATGTAATTTATCCAGCGATGACATATCGCAAAGGGTACACAGAGTTCAAGGCCGATAATTTACCACGTCAGGGCCGTGTGGAGTATATATCACCACGCGGTTGGGCCACTCTGATGCTGCTCTCAAATGCGGATACTCGACCGCTATACCGTGAATCATTCTGGATTCTGAAAAGATAGCACGAGGAGGCGAAAATCACGGAGGCTGAGGAGAAAAAAGAGCGGCTGATGAAATATCTGTCGCTGAAAAAGGAAAACGAAAACCGCCGTGAACGCCTGGCACGGATGAAAGCCGGAGCTGAGATTCCATCAGCGCGAGAATACGATGGAAGTCAGCATACAGGGGGCGGCGGTAGCCATATAGCTGTGGCGGTAGAACGATACATAGAGTACGAGAAAGAAATTCGCCCGATTATTGCCGAAAATGAGAAGGAAATCTTTATACTCAAGAACGCTGTGCATGCTTTGAAAGATCCTCTGGAACGTGAGGTTGTACGATTGCGGTACATGGACGGAGATCATTGCAGGCCCACTCCATGGCGAGAGGTTGCATGGGGGATGTACCAAGAAGCGGATGACGCGGCAGTTTATCGAGCGAAAAGAATACACGATAGAGCGATTTCTCATATTGCCCTATAACGCCCTATTTTGCATTATTCACATTGCAAGCTTGCTGGTGTATGATGAAAATGTCGAAAAGCGAGACAAAAGCCGAGCGATTCGATGCGGCGTGGCAGCCGCCCTCCTTATTCTCTCGCCGCCCCGGCAGACGGCGGCACCAGTAGTCTGCTGCCCATTCAAAGCTCCGGCCTGTTTTCCACTAGGCCGGAGCCTCCCATGGGTGTTCCGCCCGCATGAGGGCGCGGCACCCACCAAACCCATATTTGTATTTCTGCTTTGCAGATTGAGAAAGGACACCGATACGAGTATCGTAAAAATGGATTCGGTTGACGGCCGGGGAACAGGCCCGGCAGAAGTTTCAAGGCCCGCATGGCAACGTGCGGGCCTTTCCTATGCCACGAAAGGAGGCGCGTGTTGGGCAATCCCAGGTATGCAAACGGCTCGTTGCGCCGTAAGTATCGTGCCAGATTTAAAGCGATGGAGGCCGAGTGCGGCATATGCAAGGGCCGTTTCGGTCCAATTCACTATGATGAGCCTTCTGATTCCTCGCATCCACTTTCTTTCGTCATTGACGAAATTAGACCAATTTCAAAGTGGAAAGCATTCGGATATGCCTCTCCTAGAGCAGCAGCAGAGGACTGGACGAATCTGCAGCCTGCACACTATTTTTGTAATGCACAAAAGGGTAATAAGATAAACTTTTTTGAAGCAAATACAGGTACAAAAATCACAAAGGCGCCCACAGTCAAAGACGGCGAATGGTAGGGTGGGGAGGTACCCCTCCCCATAGGGCCAAGCGCCCCCTTTGCCGTCCAGCGCCGATTTACACACAGGGAATTTTTGAAAGGGTGGTTTAAATCGTGAAGATGAAAAGTGTAACCGCCCGGGGTGACCGGCTGAAACAGCTCAAAACACTTGCGGGTGTGCTGGCAACCAGCATAGATAGCTGTGAAAATGCAAGGGAATTGCCTGCACTGGCCAAGCAGTACCGCGAGACTGTTCGGGAAATTGAGGAGATAGAAGGAGCAGAAAGCAATGGCGACGAAATCGGCGAGATCCTCTCAATCAGACAAGCTGCTGGGAAGCCAGGAGCCGTCCGAAAGAATCGCGCCGGAGTACCGTAGTTCCGACGGACAGGATGCGGCCCAATTGTTAAAAGTAGGCGGTACCATACTGGATCCATGGCAGTGTGACGTTTTGGCGGATTGGATGGGCCGAGATGCTGCTGGGCGCTGGGCGGCGCCTTCCTGCGGCGGCAGCGTCCCCCGCCAGAACGGCAAGAGCTTACTGGTACAGGGACGGTCCATAGCGGGGATGCTATTGTTCAACGAATCTGTTATTTACACCGCGCACCTCCAAAAAACGGCAACAGAGACGTTTGAGGAGATGCGCGATTTCTTTGAGGGAGCCAAACTGCGCCGACATGTGGCTGAAATTAAAACTGCGCTTGGCCGCGAACAAATTATTTTGAAGAGTGGCTCACGCATCAAGTTTCTGGCTCGCACCCGGAATGGCGGACGCGGCCAGCATGGCGACCTGCTGATTTTCGACGAGGCCCAGGAGCTGGACGAAACGGCGCAAGGGTCTTTCCTGCCTGCCATTTCCGCCAGTTTGAACCCCCAGACCATCTACGTAGGGACACCGCCCGGACCGGACGTGACCGGCACCGTTTTTCGGGAATTGCGTCGCCGCGCCCTTGCCGGAGAATCCCGGCGCACTGCCTGGTTTGAGTTTTCCGTGAAGGAGATCGGGAACGTGAAGGACAAAAACCGATGGGCAAAATCAAACCCGGCGCTGGGGCGGCGCATCCAACTCTCCACAATTGAGGGTGAGGCCGAACAGTTTGACCCGGACACCTTTGCCAGGGAACGCCTCGGCTGGTGGAGCCCGGTGCACACAGAACAGGTAGATCACGCCATCGACAAGGATGCCTGGAATAAATGTGCCAGCGATGACACGAAGCCTGAGGGCAAAACCGCATACGGCGTTAAGTTTGCTGCTGATGGCAGCGCAGTCTGCCTGTGCGGCGCGGTGATTCCGAAAGATGATCCGGCCCGCATCTCTCTTATCGAGCTGCAGCCCGGGGGGCGCGGCCTTACATGGCTTGTCGACTGGCTGAATGAGCGGTATTCCAAGGCAAGCTGTGTTGTGATTGACGGAAGAGGCGGTGCTGACGTGCTGGTGGACAGGATCAGCGATACCTGGCGCATGAAGGGAGCTGTAATCCGGCCCGCCGCCAAGGATGTCGTGGCTGCTGCGGGGCTTCTGGTCAACAGCGTCAACGAGGGCGAGCTGACATGGTATAGACCACAGGAAATTTTGCGAGACAGCGCCGTGACCGCTGCCAAACGCCCTATAGCGGGAGGTTTTGGGTTCGGCGGGGAGAACAGCCTGCCGGTTGAAGCGTGCGCCCTTGCACTGTGGGGAGCGAAAACAAGCAAACGAGACCCGACGCGGAAAATGCGTATCGGATAAGGGGTGAAACGATGATCACATTGAACTTTGGAACCGTGCGGGGCCTGACCGTCGAGGAACTGCGCCAGTTGTGCGATTTGGCTGATGTGTACCAATACCACCAGGGCCGCAACGCAATAAAGGACAAGTATTACGAGGGCCACGTGACGCTGAACGATGTGAACCTCGGCATCGCACTGCCGCGGGGACTGCGGAATCTGGAAGTGGGCTGCAACTGGGGTCAGAAGGCCGTAGATGCTCTGGCATCCCGCAGCATGTTCGACGGCTTTGTAGGCAGCGGTACAGCGGCGGACACAGTGGCTCAACTGGTGAACGGAAACCGGATGCTGGCTGAATACGGCAAGGCTTGCCGGGACGAGTTGAAATATGGCTGCGTATTCGCCACCCTGTCATCCGACCCTATGCTGAAATGCCGCATCCGATTTCATTCACCTGCTACTTCTGCAGCACTGTGGAGCGGTGAAAAAGGACGCATCAGCTGCGGTCTCGCTATCATCGACACAGTGCCGGATGAAAAAGACGAAGGCACATGGCGGCCTCACATCGTCAATCTGTACACGGACGACGCGGTGATCGTTCTAACAGAACGAAATAGCATTTGGACAGCGGAGCGACACACTCATAGAATGGGCCGCCCCCTGATGGAGCCTCTGCTCTGGAATGCCACAACTGGTAAGCCCTTTGGGAGGTCACGCCTCAAGCGGGCGGTACGCGCTCTTATCGACGATTATATCAGGATTGTGGCCAACGCCACCATTGCGCTGGAGTTCGATACCACTCCACAAAAGTATTTGTTGGGTGTGACCGATGAACAGTACGACGTTATCATGTCGGATAAATTCAAGCAGTATGTGGGAAGTCTGCTGGCATCCACCAGCAATCCGGAGACTGGGGAAAATCCAGTGTTCGGGCAACTGGCACAAGGCAGCCTTCAGCCGCATGTAGACAAGATGCGCATGACGGCCACCCAGTTCTCAGCGGCCACTGGATTGACCATCACCGATGTGGGAATTATCAACGACGCGAACCCCACCAGCAGTGATGCCATTCTGGCCCAGAGCCAGACGCTGGTGCTCATGGCTCAGCAGTTGAACACGGGGAACGGCGACGCGCTGAAAACCATCATCCAGATGGCACAGGCCATCGTCCGGGACGTTCGTCTGGATGAGTTGACCACAGAGGAACTGGACATCATGCCGCACTTCAAAAACCCGGCCATGCCCAGCGTGGCGGTGACAGCGGACGCGGCAATCAAGATTGCTTCCGCCCGAAAGGAATTTTCCAGCACCGACACGTTCCTCGAAATGATTGGTTTCGATCAGGCGGACATCCGGCGCATCAAGGCGCAGGAGCAGCGGATGCGCGGCCAGCAGTTGATTGTCGAGGTGGACAATGCGGATAACGGAGAAGACGTGGATTGAGTACATCACCCGGCTGGCGAAAATTAACGAGACCGCCGGGCAAAAAATGGCCGATTACATCGCCCGCCACGGCACGCAGGATACGGACGCACTGATTGCTTATGCGCAGGCGCTGGTGCAGAAATACGGCGAGGGAAGCGCAGAACTTGCCTGCCAGATGTACGATGCTATGGCAGAGGCATCCGGCGCAGATGTGCCGCCCGCAGTGCCTGCCGAACCTGCAGATTACAACGAGACCGCAAAAATGGTGAACGCTACCAAACAGAGTCCCCCGCAGCTGCAGGGCGGCGTGAGCCGTCTTGTGAAGCGCGCCGGGGCGGATACCACGCTGAAAAACGCTATCCGCGACGGCGCTGAGTGGGCATGGGTACCGTATGGGGATACATGCCCGTTCTGCATCACGCTGGCAAGCCGCGGCTGGCAGAGGGCCAGTAAAAAGGCCCTGAAAGGCGACCATGCCGAGCACATCCACACACACTGCAATTGCGAGTACGCGGTGCGCTTCGACAGCCGCACAACCGTGGCTGGATACGACCCGGAAAAATATCTGAAGCAGTATGAGGACTATGGCGGCGACATCAACGCCATGCGCCGGGCGCAGTACGCCAAAAACAAGGACAAGATCAACGCCCAGAAGCGCGCGGCGTATGCGGCGAGGAAAGAGCGCAGCGGACCAATTGATGTTCTGAAAGAATATCTGCGCACGGCAACACCCGGCATTGGCTCCATCACCTTTGATGAGGGTTATGACCGCACACGCCACGCAGCAGAAATAGAAACAGCACAATGGCTGCACTACAACCTCGGCGGCAACATTGTGCTGTTGAACGAATCAAATATACAGGGACAGAAAATGCCAGACTACTTATGGAGGGAACATTTGTGGGAGTTAAAAATCGCCTCCTCGGTTAATAGCGCAGATTTATCGATGCGTCACGCCTTAAAACAAATCGCTGATAACCCAGGAGGTATTGTTTTAAGTCTTGCAAACGAACTAATTGACATAGAACAGTTAGAAAAACAGCTGACGAGACGATTTTTGCGGGGGAACGTGGAAACGATTGATATTGTATTGAAACAAGGAAATGACCTGTTGAAAATTCTCAGATATAAAAAATAACAGGGCCGGTCATAGCAGCCCTGTTGGGGTAGAGGAACTCATCTCTATGACTGATGGTAGGTCCCCCCTCCGATTATTAGTATAAATAAACTATCTCATATTGTCAATGGGAAGTATGTCATCAGCGCTTTTGCTTTATATGCAAGGGCGCTTTTTCATGCCTGTTTGCCCCGCACGAGGGGCAGGCGGGCACTTTTCATACCCAAATATGCCCGGCACGGCGTAAAACTGTACAGCCCGAGGGAGCGACCCCGTAAAAAGCACAGGGCGGAAAGGATTGAATATGAAGCGCGAGGAAGTAAAAGGGATTCTCCCCGACATCACCGATGAGCAGCTCACCAAAATCATGGATTTGCATGGCGCTGATATCGAACGCCAGAAGCAGACCATCACCACGCTGACCACCGAGCGGGACGCCGCGCGGACGCAGCTTGGTGAGGCCAACAAGAAACTGGAGGGCTACGACCCCGACTGGAAAAATAAGGCCGCAGAGGCAGAAAGTAAAGCCAAGGCACAGGTGGCCGCACTGCAGAGCGATTTTGCCGCCCAGAGTGCCGTGTCCGGTGTCCGTTTTTCCTGCGAGAGCGCCAGAAAAGCCTTTCTGGCAGAGCTGAAGGCAAAAAATCTGACCCTGCAGGACGGCAAGCTGCTGGGCTTTGATGACTTCCTTGCCGACTACAAAAAGACCGACCCAAACGCCTTTGTGTCCGGCTATCCGAACGTAAGGGACGGCGGGGATCCAAACAACCAGCCTAGTGGGACCGCCAGCGAGCAGTTCGCTGAGTGGTTCAACCAGGTCATGAAGTAAAGGAGAAAAAAATTATGGCATCTAGTGGATCTACTATTGACATTAACCGAACGACTTCTATCTCACTCCCCCCTGCTGTTTCCGGCGATATTTTGCAGAAGACGCAGGAATCCTCCGCCGTTATGCGTCTGGCTCGTCGGATTGCGTTGCCCGGCCTTGGCGTGACCGTGCCGATCATTACCGGCGATCCTGAAGCCGGCTGGGTCGGAGAGACCGAAAAGAAACCGGTCAAGCGCGGCACTCTGGCAACCAAGCAGATGGCCCCTTACACGCTGGCAGTCATCGTGCCTTTCTCCAACCAGTTCCGACGCGACGCGAAAGCGCTTTACGACGCCATGGTGCAGCGGCTGCCGGGCGTGTTGGCCAAGAAGTTCGACGCCACTGTTTTCGGCGCGGCTGACGTGCCCGGCTCTAATTTCGATTCTCTGGCAAAATGCACTGCTCAGAGCATCCTGACCGATGCCTACGGCGGACTTGTGGCAGCGGACGCGGACATTGCTGACCATGATGGCATTCTGAACGGCTGGGTTCTTTCCCCGAAGGCGAAATCCATGCTGCTGACTGCCGTGGATGGCAACAAGCGCCCGCTGTTCATCAACAACGTGGCGGATGGAGCGGTTCCGATGATCCTGGGCGCGCCTGTCAAGCAGAGCAAGGGCGCTTACATCGCCGAGACTTCCTCCGCCGATGCAGTCGTGGGCTTTGCAGGCGACTGGACGCAGGCTGTGTACGGTACTGTGGAGGGCGTACAGATCGCCATTTCCGACCAGGCAACACTGACCGACGGCGAGAGCACCATCAATCTGTTTGAGCAGAATATGTTCGCCGTCCGCGCCGAGATCGAGGTCGGTTTCCGCTGCGACACCTCCGTATTCAACAAACTTACGGGCAAGGCAAAGACGGGTGGCTAACCATGGCGGAGTTCATCAACAGCTTAACGGGGACGCGCATGTGGGTGGCTCCGGGACGCGAGGGGGAATACCGCCTTGCGGGTCACAAACCTGTTGAAAAGGATGCTGCGGGGGCCAGAACGGCCCCCGCGCTTCCAGAGAAAACGCCCCGGCAGGCCCGAAAAAAGTGTGCGCCCGTAAAGAAATGAGGTGCGGCGATGAAATATGCTGAAGTATCAGATGTTGAAGCAGGATTTCGCCCCTTGAGTGACGATGAGGCCGCGCGGTGTGACGCAATGCTGGAGGAGGCCGCCATCATCATCGATGCATACAGCAAAGGTGCGGCTGCAGATGCAAAAGCGCTTGTCTCCTGCCGGATGGTGCGCCGACAGCTTGGCAGCGGAGAGGGTGACGCCATCACATTTCCTACGGGAGCGACACAGGGTTCAGTGGCGGCTCTCGGATATTCACAAAGCTGGATCATGAACAGCGGCAGCGTGGGAGAGATGTATCTGTCCAAGCTTGAAAAGCGGCTGCTTGGCATCGGAAACAAAATCGGCTGCTACAGTACGCTGGAAGGGGTGGTGGCAGAATGATTCACGGCATTACCGTCCGGCTCTATGTAAAGTCGCAGACAGGCACTGACGCATTCAATGCGCCGGTCTATGCCGAAACCCCGATAGACGTTCCCAACGTGCTTGTGGGTGAACCTACAGCAGAGGACATCGTCAACGACCTGCAGTTGTACGGCAAGCGAATCGCCTACACGCTGGGCATTCCTAAAGGAGACGCCCACGACTGGGAAAATGCGACTGTCGAGTTTTTCGGCAAAAAATTTCGCACCTATGGCGGCGTGACCCAGGGCATCGATGATTTGATCCCGCTGCTTTGGAACAAAAAGGTGAAGGTGGAGCGGTATGGGTAAACTGAAGGTCGTGCTGAACTCAGCCGGTGTGCGAGGGCTACTGCGCAGCGCGGAGATGAAAGCCGTTATGGAGGCACGCGCCGCAGAGATCAAGTCACGGGCTGGAGATGGCTATGAGGTGTATATCGCACAAACACGCGCAGTGGCTATCGTAGGCGCCGCCACGAACGCCGCTGAAAATGACAATTTGAAAAACAATACGATGCTTAAGGCAATGAGGTGACACGTATGATCGAAAAAATCATATTGGATCATCTGGCCGAAAAACTCGCCGTGCCTATTTTCATGGAGGTGCCGGAGGAAACTCCAGCATCTTTTGTTGTGCTGGAAAAAACCAGCAGCAGCCGAAAAAACTGCATCTGCACGGCCATGATGGCGGTGCAGTCCTATGCCGGAAGCCTGCTGGAAGCGGCACAGCTAAACGACCAGGTAAAGCAAGCCATGGACAGTTTACCCGAGCTGGCAGATATCGGTGCGGCACGGTTAAACAGCGATTACAATTTTACCGATACAGCGTCCAAACGGTATCGCTATCAGGCGGTATACGATGTGACGCACTACGAAAGGAGATAAAGGACTATGGCAGACGCGACCAAAGTAACCGTGAGCAAACCCAAAACGGGCGGTGCCATCTATCGCGCGCCTCTGGGCACAAGCCTGCCCACGGATGCGTCTTCAGAGCTTGATGTTGCGTTCAAGGAGCTGGGATATGCCAGCGAGGACGGACTTGTCAACAGCAATTCGCCCGAGAGTGACAGCATCAAGGCCTGGGGCGGCGATACCGTATACACATACCAGAGCAGCAAGGAAGACACCTTCAAGTTTACGCTCATTGAAGCGTTGAACATCGAGGCCCTGAAGGCCGTATACGGAGATTCGAATGTTACCGGGACGCTGGAGACCGGCATCACGGTCAAAGCCAATAACACCGAGCAGCCTGCATGCGTGTGGGTTGTCGATATGATCCTGCGCGGCAGCGTCGCAAAACGCATCGTCATCCCCAACGGCAAAGTGTCCGAAGTGGGCGACATTACCTATGCGGATGAGAAGGAAGTCGGATACGAGACCACGATCACCGCATCGGCTGACAGCAGTGGCAACACGCATTACGAGTACATCAAGAATGTGGCGAGTGCATAAGGAGGGGCATCATGGTAGAGGGAAAAACAAAATCCGGATTCCTGTTTGCGCTCGATGAAAACGCCATCAACAATATGGAACTCGTTGACGCTTTGGCCGAGACGGAAGATGACAACCCCATTGCAATCTCAAGGGCGTGCCTGCTGCTGCTCGGAAAAGATATGCGCAAGAATCTGTACGACCATCTGCGAAACGATGACGGACGTGTGCCTGTCGACGCTGTGAGCCAGGAGCTGATCGAAATATTCTCGGCATTTGGTGCAAAAGGAAAAAAATAATCGCCCTCGCCGACATGATCGCCGCGGATGAGGATGCCCTTGTGTGCGATTTCGCGGAAACATACGGGATATTTGACTACAGAGCGTTGCCGGTTAATCTGCTGGCAACGCTCGCTGTCGGTTTGAGGGATGATTCCCGCATCAAAATGCATCTATCTGGCATGCGCGTTGCCACGGATACATTGTTGTTGTCCGCCGCCGTAGATAGACTTTCTTTTTTGGCCTGGGCACAGACCAAAGACGGCCAAGCAGGTCGAAAGCGGCCAGCCTCAATTCTGTCGGCTATGATGGGGCAGGGGCGCAACTGCGGGCCGGTACAATCCTTTAAAAATGCAGAAGATTTTAAAGCTGAATGGGAGCGGATAACGGGGGTGAAGCATGGCTACTGAACTTGCAAAAGCCTATGTGCAGATTGTACCATCAGCACAGGGCATCAAGGGCAGCATCACGCAAGCCTTGGGCGGAGAGGCTGACAGTGCCGGAACGGCCGCCGGTAAAGGTTTTGGCGGAAAGCTCATTGGCGCGTTGAAGGGCATTATTGCGACGGCTGCCATCGGAAAAGCCTTGTCGGCTACCATCACCGAGGGAGCAGCGCTGCAACAGAGCATCGGCGGCATTGAAACGCTGTTTAAAGAAAGTGCCGATAAGGTCAAACAAAATGCTGCAGAAGCATACCGTACAGCTGGCATGAGCGCCAACGAGTACATGGAGCTGACCACAAGCTTTTCAGCAAGCCTCTTGCAGAGTATGGCTGGGGACACTGCCAAGGCGGCAGATATCGCGGATATGGCTATGCAGGATATGTCCGACAATGCCAATAAGATGGGCACCAGCATGGAGGACATAAAAAACGCCTATCAGGGATTTGCGAAGCAGAACTATACCATGCTTGACAACTTAAAGCTCGGGTATGGCGGTACAAAAACTGAAATGGAGCGCCTGCTGGCCGACGCACAGAAAATTACCGGAGTAAAATATGACATCAATAATCTGAGCGACGTTTACTCCGCTATTCATGTAATACAGGAAGAGCTGGATATCACGGGTACGACGGCCAAGGAGGCCGCATCCACGATATCCGGCTCTTTCGCGTCTATGAAGGCTGCATTCAAAAACGTGCTCGGTCAACTTACGCTTGGGCAGGATGTAGGCCCTGCATTGCAAGCGCTCGCGCAGACTGTAACCACTTTTCTAGTCGGAAATTTACTGCCCGCAGTATGGAATATTATCAGCGCGTTGCCTGGCGCGCTTGTAACATTCATTCAAACAGCCCTGCCGCAGTTGGTTTCGGCTTTCATGGAGTTTCTTCCTCAAATGCGGGCCGCTATAGCATCAGGTCTGCCGCAAATGCTTGCGTCGGCTCAACAAATCGTTGCACAGTTGTGCGCGGGATTTTCCACAATGTGGCCGCAATTGCTCCAACAGGGCGGAGAAATCCTCACGCAGGTCATCAGCGGGATATCGTCATCTCTCCCACAGGTGTTTCAGATGGCACTCGACATCATTACAACACTGATAAGCACGTTCGTGGCGAACTTCCCGCTGTGCATTCAGACCGGCACAGATGTACTCATGTCGCTAATCGACGGAATAGGACAAGCCCTGCCACAGATGCTCGTGGCTGCTGCTCAGGCGATTTTATCCATGGTGAAAGGGCTTATTCAAAATTTCCCGCAGATTCTTTCTGCTGGATTCGATATGATTGTCAATTTAATCAAGGGAATTGGAAACGCTCTGCCGGATATTGTTGCCGCTGCAGGCGAAATCGCAGGAATGCTGTGGAATACCATTCTGGAAACAGACTGGCTCCAGCTCGGGAAAGACATTATCAGCGGTCTCATCAATGGTATCGGCGCCATGGCGGGAGCATTGTGGGATGCAGCGGTTAATATCGCCCGTTCAGCACTTGACGCCATTAAAAGTTTTTTTGGAATTGCATCTCCATCCAAGCTTATGCGTGACGAGGTCGGCAAATTTATCCCGCTGGGTATCGCCGCGGGTATCGAAAGGAATACACGTCCCATCTCAAAAGCCATGCGCGGCATCTCTGAACTTACCTCGGGCGCTATGAATGCCGATATAGTGATGGGGT
Source organism: Ruthenibacterium sp. (assembly GCF_017421385.1). NCBI lineage: Bacteria > Bacillati > Bacillota > Clostridia > Eubacteriales > Oscillospiraceae > Ruthenibacterium > Ruthenibacterium sp. The sequence continues at coordinate 47,559 of NZ_JAFOIN010000030.1, forward strand.
TACGCTATGGCCACCCGACGGGGGCACCGGCGCTTGCCTATGCAGGAGGTTATGGCGGGACAACAAATTTTTACCAAACTATCAATACACATGACAGTTTGTCAGAAAGCGAGCTTACGCGCGAAGCTGAAAATCTGCTGGAAAGGAGCCGGTGGAAAAATCCATGAACAGGGACACCATCGTTATATATACGTCCGGCGTCAACAGTATCACGTTCTTGAGCAAACACGGCAGCGCACTCTGGGTCACCTCCATCACCGGCGCCTCGGGCAACGATGTCGCTGTCAGCGAATCCCAAGGGGCCGGGCAGGTGGGCAGCACCATCAGCAATCAATCCGTGCAGCCGAGGGACATCACCATCAACGGCGCGGTCCTCGCCGCGGTGGAGGCGAACCGCCGCGGCATCCTGGCCTGTGTGCTGCCGGGCGTGACCGGGCGCCTGACCGTCATCCAGAACGGCGAAAGCTGGTACATCGACGGTGCGCCGAAACGGACGCCGGAATTTTCCGACGGCTCTGTTGTGCAGGACTTTCAATTTGTCTTGCACTGCCCCTACCCATACTGGCGCAGTACGGCGGACGGCAGCGCGCAGGTCGCGGGCCTTACGAAGCTGTTCCAGTTTCCGTGTTCGCTGGCAGGCACCTGGTATATATCCAAATATTCGGACAGCCTGTTCACCGTCGTAAATAACGACGGCACGGCTGCGATGGAATTTGACGTCATATTCACCGCAGCCACCGAAGTAACAGACCCTGAATTTTACCATGTCGAGCGCGGCACCTTTATCAAAATTAATAAGGTGATGGCAGCCGGCGAAAAAATCACAGTCTCTACTGTCTATGGCCGTAAAGGCGTTACGCTCCAGCTCCCGGACGGCACGCAAGCTAACGGCTTCAAATATCTGGATGTCGGCAGCGATCTCAATATGCAGATGGCTCCCGGAACGAATACCATCCGCTGCGACGCGGCCAACAACCGGGAGGGGCTTCGCGTACAGGTCATCATGCCGAAAGGGGTGGTCCCTGGTATATGACACTCTATGTGTACAGCCCCGCCCGGGAGCGCATCGGGCTTGTCGAGGATATTCGAAGCCTGCAATGGCTATCGGAGTATCAGGACGCCGGAGAAATCAAACTGGTGTGCAGCGCCACAGAGAAAAACCGCACGCTGCTGGTTGACGGCAACCGCCTGTATTGCACGGAGCAGCCTGAAAGCGCCATCATCCGCCAAACGCAAATAGACGATGACGGAAAGGACGCCAAACTCACTGTGCGGGCCGTGTTATCCGCAGCCCGCTGGGCGGACCGTGTCGTTATGGCCACAGAACAGGTGCACAACACCGAAGCCGGTATGTTGTCCCTCACCACCAAACACCGCCGGGGACTGCCCGGCATCACAGGCGCGGCCAAAGGCATCGCGGTCTCTCTCGATACGCAAATCACTTGGGGCAGTGTGCTGGATGCCGAAATCACTCTCGCTACGGCGTCAGGGTTGGGCTTTCGGGAGGTGTTTGCGCCTGATACGGGTACAGAGACTTTCGAAGTCTACGAAGGCGTAGACCGCACACAGGGCGCCGGGTACAACGGCTATTTTGGCGACGACATCGACAACCTGTCCGGCCTCAAGATCGTGCGCGGCTCAGATGGCTGGAAAAATCATGCCATCATCGGCGGGCAAGGCGAGGGCGTGAACCGAAAGATTGTGACGGCGAGCCTCGGCGCGTATACCGGCGATGAGCTTCGCGAACTGTGGGTAGACGCTAAGGACATCGGCACGACCTACCAAATCGCCGCGCCGGACGGCAGCGGCGGCTATACATACACCGAAGCCACCTATACCGACGAAGAATACGCGGCTGTTCTGCAGGCCCGCGGGCTGGAAAAACTGGCGGAGAACCTGCAAACGCTGGAAATCGATGCGTCCATCGGCCAGGGACTGATGGAGTATGGCCGAGACTACGCGCTCGGCGATATCGTGCCCCTCAAGCTCACCCGGTACGGCCTACGGCTGTCCGCGCGTATTTCGGCTGTTCGCACTATCTACGAGAGTACCGGCAAAAAGGTTACTGCTGTGCTCTCGGATTTCAACCTTACAAAGGAGGCTTTGAGCCGATGATCTGTTTTCCTCTCGACAATACGCCCTACGAAGCCAAGGATATGGGCACTTATCTCGCCACGCGCACGCGCGGCGTTTTTTCTTCTGACGGAAACCTCGCAGTGACGCCCAGCGAAAGCGGCCTGTCCGTATCCGTTTCCCCCGGCCTTGCCTGGCTCAAATGGTCGGACTATTGGGGTACAGCCGCCTTGCAGGAGCAGGCACTCACTCTCGATCTGGACACCGCCGACGGCGCACTCAAGCGCATCGACGCAATTGTATGCCGGCTCGATAAGGTGAACAATCGCGCCGAGATCGTGGTAAAAAAAGGCGCTCCATCTTCCGCCCCCATCGTGGTACCGCCTGTACGCGACGCTAATTACGACGAGTTGTATATCGCCACGGTCCTGATCGGTGCAGGCGTCATCAGCATCAGCGCCAGCGCCATCACTGACCAGCGCCTCAACGAAGAATACTGTGGGCTGATGCGTGACGGCGTAACGGGCATTCCCACGGCATCGCTGCATGCGCAGGCCCAGCAGATTCTGACTGAACTTACCGCCACCCTGGATGCGCAAATTGTTCAGCAGTCCTCCGAGTTTGACGCTTGGTTCGAGGACCTGAAAGGGAAGCTCGGCGAAGATCCTGCCACGGCGCTGCAGCAGCAGGTGGACAACCTGAATGCGGCCGCCGTAGGAGATTCTTTCAAACTGAAAGGCAATCCTATCTCCATCGAGGCTGCTGGCGCGAATCGCATTGACTCTCTTAACCTCTACGGTGAAAACGCACAGGGCGGCACAACTGAGGCCCCCGTGGCGCTCACGGGTATATCGTCGGTTACGGTAAACGATGATGTTACCGAGCTGCCAATTCCGCGCCCGCTGCGGCGTGTAGGAGATGTGCGGGATGTGTGTGTTACCCGACAAGAATATGAAGGTACCGAAAAGCTCGTTGTGACGTACAATGTGGGCTTTGTGGAGCTGGATGGGACGGAGGCTTCACATATTTTCGAGGGCATGTTTTATCTCGATTATAGCGCCTCATGGCCAACGCCTGCGAATCGAGTCAATGGTGTGTGTTCTCATTATCCATATGGGGCATATGGCAAAGGAAAAATCGGGCTTACTGATAACGGTGCGGCAGTAGTATATAACCCAAACGGCGATTATACCGGCGACGAAGGCGGTCTGGCGAACTGGAAAGCCTACCTCGCCGCCCAAAAAGAAGCTGGCACACCCGTCCAAGTAGCCTACCAGCTCGCCGCGCCGGAAGTGTACGCTACAGACCCGCTTACCATTGACAACGCCGCTGGGCCTCTCAACGTTATGACCGGCGGTGAGCTTGAGGTGCGGATGACGGAGCTTGTCGGCTCCCGCACATACGATGCGGACGGCGACGGCGTGGTGGATGAGGCCGAAAAAGTGTCAAATGCTCTCACCCTGAAAAATGCCGCGGGAGAAGTTGTAGCCACGTTCGATGGAAGCGAAGCGGCCATCTTGCAGCTTACTGCCGCCCTTGTGGGGGCCTTGGGGAAAACAGAGAAAGCAGCTGATTCGTCAAAACTTGCGGGACTTGCTCCTGTCGTGGATAACCCCGGCCCGAACAATCGAAATACCTGGTATTTCCCGTTTACCGGCACGAACAACAGAGACGGCACGCGCAAATATTATGCCGCTCTTTACGCGGACAACGCGACAACTGCGGGCCGGGCGTCTAACCTTTCCATGGGGCTGAATGGTACAGATCTATGGGTGTATTACAGTTGAGGGGGAGAACGACGTGAGTTATCGCCAAAATGATGTGCTTATCCCCGAGTCGAGCTATATCCGGTTTAACGATGTGCAGTTAAAAAAGTATTATTTCAACGATGTGCTTGTGTGGCAGCGGCAGCAGAAGGTATACCCTGGGATACCAGTGGCAAAGACGCAGAACCTTGGATGGACCGATTACTTCACTGTTACTAACACCGGCTCGTCCATCAAAGTGGACGCATTCGGCGGTACTGAACGCGGATGGGGCCGCGCGATACTCGGGCCGTTCAGTTCGGTAGGCTATTCAAAACTGTACTTTTCGGCGCTGCGCGCATACATCACAAACAGTTTTTCAAAAATAGCGGTGTCTCTTGGCGACATCAATGGGAATTGGGTTCAACGCCTTATATATCACGACACCGGGGAAACGCTTGGCGGGTATGACGTTACTTATGGCTCCGGTGATCTTTTTACCATAAACTCGGCCAACGGAAATTATTATCTGATATTAGAAGTAGATTCTGGCGCTACGTCGAGAGGCTTAAACGCCGTTATTCAGATGAACGGCTGCTATTTGATTTAAAACGGAGGAACGAAAAATGCTGAAAATAACCTTAAAAAATGGAAAAGAATATGGTGCGCTTGACGGTACGGCAATCTATCCGAGCAGCAGCCCGAACGCCCGCAGCCGCATGGAAATCCACATGTCCGAAGATGCCATGACAGCGGCCGAGTTCGAGGCTGCTTTTATGGACGAAGCCGCGACTGAAGAGATTCGACTGACAAGAACGGCTGATGCGGACGACCCGGCCAAAGGTATAAAAAAGGGCGATATTATCTACGACACGCTGTACCAGCACTATTGCCTTGTGGCGAGCATCGGCAAAAAGCGCGTGAGCAAAACAGACATTGCCACCGGGCAGGTCGTTGAAGAAATGCACCTTGTGGCCGAGCTGGAGCAGCGCACCTACATCGAACAGCAGCTTGCCGCGCTGGGGCTGTAAAGGAGGCATGGCGCATGGCAATTTTTAAGGGCCGCGTGCGGGTGCGGTACGGGTACAGCCGGTGGGGCTATACCCGGAACAACGGCAAGGGCTGGCATGGCGGCAGCGACGAGGAGGGGCTGGACAGCACCACCATCCGGATGCCCGATTACAAG
>NZ_JAFOIN010000031.1:0-25961 GCF_017421385.1 Ruthenibacterium sp.
CGTCCCCGGCTTCCGCACGCAGCTGCCGCAGCCGCTGCGCGCCCAGCCGGCGCAGGCCTCCGCCACTGCAGAAACCCTCGAAGCTGCCGCGCTTGCCGTAGCCCTCCGGGCCGTCCGCCGCGAGCCGCAGATGTCCCGCCTCGCCCGCCATACCGTTCGTGCCCTCGTAGAGTCGCCCGTCCAAAATCAGCCCCGCGCCCAGCCCTGTGCCAAACGTGAGGAACACCATATTCCTTGTTCCGCGCCCCGCGCCGAACCGCCACTCCGCAATGGCGCAGGCATTCGCGTCGTTCTGCAAATATGCCGGGCACCCATACCGCTCCGACAACAGCGCGCAGATGGGCACTTCGTCCCACAGCGGCAGGTTCGGCGGCGCCTGGATCACCCCGCGCCGCGTGTCCAGCGGGCCCCCGCAGCTCACACCCACGGCCGCCGGCGCCGCGCCGCCGTTGTACTCGCGCAGCAGCGCGTCTATCGCCTCATAAAAACGGGGCAGAAATTCGTCCGGATGTGCGTCTTTGCCCGAAGGGAACGCGATGCGCCGCAGAATCTTTCCGTCCGCGTGCCCTGCCACCACCGCGCATTTCGTTCCTCCCATGTCGATGCCGATATACAGCTGTTCCATTCTGCTTTTCCTCCTGCGGCCGGGAAGGCCTGCTCCGCCATCCTCCATCCCCCCAAGCCGTGCATTTTGCAAATGTCACACACGCCCTTTACGCCCTGCGGTACTTGCGCGCCGCGTTCAGCATCACGGTCAGGCTGCGCGGGTTCACGTCCGGCTGGATGTTGTGCGCCGCGGCAAAGATATAGCCTCCGTCCCGGTTCAGGATTTCGATGGTCTCATGTACTGTTTCTTCGATCTGGCTCTCGCTGGCGAACGGCAGCAGCTCCTGTGTGTCGATGCCGCCGTGAAAGACGATCTTTTCCCCGTAGGCAGCTTTCAGCCCGCGCGGCTGCATGTCCGCCGCTTTGGGCTGGATCGGGTTCAGGATCTCAACGCCGCAGTCCACCAGGTCGTCGATCAGCCTGTATACGCTTCCGCAGGAATGGTGCAGGTATTTCGCCTTTGTAAAACGCTTGGTATAGGCGATGCGCTCCTTGAAATACGGCTTTACCAGCTCCCGGAACATGTCCGGCGAAACGAACGGCGCGTTCTGTGTTGCAAAATCGTCCCCGCTGGACGTGTAGTGGATGTACGGCCCCACTGCCGTGTAATACCGCTGGATGACCTTCTTCTGGTATTCCAGCACACGTTCAAAAAAGCGGTGTATCCATTCCTCGTCCAGCGCCATACGGTACAGAAAATCCTCAAAGCCGCACATCCAGCACCCCAGCTCAAAGATCCCGTAAACCGGGTGCTCCGCACAGATGACATAGTCCGTGGTCTCGTACAACTCCTTTGCACGCGCCGCGTGCGCCGCGATCTGCCTTTCATCAATGGAGTCCGGGTCCGGGAACCGGTAGGCGTTCAGCTCTTCCAGCGTCGCGCCTTTCAGCGGCGTGTTCACGCTCTCCCAGTACAGCCCGGTAAACCGCCGGCGGATGCCCCATTCGTCGATGTACTCCGTTTCCGATATCTTCTGAAAATGTGAGTCCTGCGGGGTAAATATTTCGCCGACCGAACGCGTGTCAATATCAAAATACTTCAAAAGACGCTCGTCCAGGCGCCGTGTTTTTCCAAACGGCAGGTCCCCGCCCTGTTTTTTCCCAAACCCTAAAAATTCCAGCAGCTTGTTCTCGCTCTCCCCCTCCATCGAAGACAGCGGGTTGCCCCCGAAATCTATGATCAGGTTCTCCGGTTTTTCATGGCGCATCGTGCGCGCAAAATCTTCTCTGCGTCCCATTTCCTTCAGGCCTCTTTCCTGTATGCTCCAATGGCTTCCAGCAAGGCACGGATATTTTCCAGCGGGAAGCCGTTGTCCGTCTCCACATAAAAATATGCGCCGCCGTTCATAACGTCAAACGCCTTTGCCGCCGCATGCACGGCGCGCGTCACATCCGCGGGCGTGCCGTGCGTCATCACATTCGCGCGGTCGACGTGTATCGCGCAGGCCAGCCCAAGCCTGCGCAGCCGCGCAGCCAGCTCCTCCATATCATAGGCTGTCAGCTGCGGCCAGACCGCGTTCACGCCGATCTCCCGCAGGTCCTCCAGAATGGGCGCCGCGTACCCGCAGGTATGGAAAAACACGGCTTTTCCCTGTTCTCTGGCGAATTGGACCAAACGGCGGTAGCGCGGCTTGAAAAACGAACGCCAGACCTCCGGCGAAAACAGCATCGCCCGCGCCGTGCCGAAATCGTCCCCGAACTGCACCGCGTCCACGCCTGCCGCGCACATCAGGCGCAGCTCCTCCAGCTCATATTCCACCAGCATATCGGCCAGACGGTTGATCTCGCGTTCATTGTCGTACACGTCCATCAGCACGTCTTCAAACGGACGCAATGCATGCATCCGTTCAAAAAAGCCGAACCATCCGTCTTTTGCATACCGCGTTTCACGCACGCGGGCGATGCGCTTTGCGTAAGAGGCGAACGCCGCATCCTCCGCCAGCGCGTGGGGCGGACAGCGGAAGCCTTCCAGCGCGCGCCAGTCCGCCAGCGGCTGCCGGTACGGATGACCCGTCATGGCAAAAATGCGCGATTCCCACGTAACGCCCCAGGCGTCTGTTTTGTACTCATGATAGCTTCCGTCCGGGCCGCAGGCCTCTGCCGGCGGCCGCGGAATGGGCATGTCCGAAAAATCCTCAAAATCGCCGGGATGGGCTTTCAGCAGCCGCCGAAACGCTTCCCCGTGCTCGTACAGGCCCCGCCCGCACGGATGGTATTCCAGCGGCGCCTTGTCTACCGGCTCAAAGGCCAGCGCCGCCTCAACACGCTCTCTGCTCGTCATGCTGTCTCTCCTCCGGGTCTTTCCGGCCCTTTTACGCAAAACATCCCGCGCTGTCGAACGGTGTGTCCAGCTTTTCGATGATCCCCAGCCAGACGGCATACCGCCGGGCATCAAAAGCCGGGTAGCCTGTCACATAGTGGTTCGCCCCCCGCCGGCCGTCCTCCAGCGTCCACTCCATCACGATCAGGCGCTGTACGCCGGAATAGGTCTTCACCTTGCCCACACAGACATTTTCATTGGCGGGCGACACAGCCTCGCCCATACACAGCGCTTCCCGCGTCTCGCCGTCCCGCACGATATACCGCACGGTGTGCGCTTCGTTGGAATCGTTGCACAAAAAGATTTTATGGCACCAGTTCTCCGGCTCGGCACAGACCATGCACACCGGCTGCTGCACGCGGCCGATGTAGTAAAACGCCAGCTTTTTGTGGAAATAGTAATCCACCACCGCATCCGAGATCTGCGGCCAGCAGTCCAGCATATTCCACCATATGATCCCCGTCCTGCGCCATTTTTTCAGGCGCGTCTGTTCAATGAAAAATTTCTTCGCCTCCGCCTGGCTGATCTGCGACAGCATGGCCAGCTGTTCCAGGCTTTCGCATTCCGTACCAAACATGTCCCGCACCTGGTCCACCATCAGCTGGTTGCGGTCGTACCCACGGTCCCGGATGCACAGCGTATACTCGGTGTTGTGGGCATCCCATGCGTCATTTTGGATGGGCCAAAGGTCCTTTTCCGGGATAAACTGCCGCAGAGACGACACCGCCGGACAGCCGTGATACCCGATCTCGCTGATGAAATGCGCGCTGGAATGGCGGTAAAAGTCCCCCTTGAAATAGTCGCGCGGCCCCCAGTTGTGCTGCTCGGGCACATTCAAATCACCCGACACTGTGAGCGGAATATATGGCGAGGACGGCAGAAAGAAGCGGAATGGGTCATGTGACGCCGCCACGCGCGGAAGCACCTCGCGGCTAAGGCGGTTGTTGCGCACATGCGGCAGATCGTACCCGAAGTTGTAGTACATCGCGTCCACTTCGTTGTCGCCGGACCAGAGCAGGATGCTGGGATGATTGCGCAGTTTGACGACTGCCGCAGCAGCCTCACGCTCGATGATCTTTGCAAATTCATCCGTCTGCGGGTAGATCGCACATGCCAGCGAAAAATCCTGCCAGACCAGGATGCCGCTCTCATCACAAATATCGTAAAACGCGTGGTCTTCGTAGACGTTCCCGCCCCAACACCGCACGATATTGCAGTTCGTCTCGCGGAACAGCGAAAGCGCCTGTTCATACCGCTGCGCGTCCCGGCTGTGGAACGCGTCCAGCGGCACCCAGTTCGCACCCTTGCAAAGGATCGGCACGCCGTTTGCCAGCACCTTGAATTCTCCGTTGTCACCCGGCACAAAATTCGTCTGTACTTCGAATGTACGGATCCCCAGGTTCAGTTCCCACACGTCCTGCACCTCTCCGTGGTGCAGCAGCTCCACCTGCGTGCGGTAAAGGCTGGCCGGGCCGTAGCCTCTGGGCCACCACAACTTCGGCTCCGGCACCCAGAAGCTCAGTTCGTCAGAGCAGAACTTCACGCGTACCGTTTCACAGAAAGAGCTTTCCGCACACGTGCCGCGCACCTGCACCGCAAACCCCTCCAGCATCGGGTCTTCCGCTGCAAAACGGAACTTCAGCAGTACCTGCGCACGTTCCCTGTCCGCGCGCAGCGTTGTCATGTACACTTCTTTAAAATATGTGTCCCGCTTTGGGCAGATGGAAACGCTCCGCCACAGCCCGGCGGACACAAAGCGCGGCGCGATATCCCAGCCGAACATATGGCCCGGCTTGCGCACACAGATCATCTCGTCCGTGTGCTCCCACCCCGGGCCGCGCACGCCCATGGGATAATCCATATTCCGGGCGGCGTTCACCGTGGAGCGGATGTGCACGGCGATCTCATTTTCACCCTCCCGCAGCGCTTCTGTGACGTCGAACCGGTATTCCAGCATCATATCGTTCGTCTCGCCCACTGCCGTCCCGTTCAGATACACCGTCGAAAAGGTGTCCACGCCGTCCAGGCACAGCACCGCGCCGCGATCCGCCAGCGCCTGCGGCGCAACGAACGCGCGCGTGTACCACCACTCGTAAAACTCATAGGGACGGAACGCATATAGGTTCGTTCCCCAAAATGGCTCCGGTGCTTTGCCAGCTGCGTATAGGTCAAGTTCCGCGTTCCCCGGTACGTTCGCCTCAATGTGCGTATAGGCCGGGTCTTCCTTCACCGCCTGCGCCGTCGTCTTCCCCGCATGCTCGGGCGCGTAATGCAGTTCCCATTTGCCGTCAAGCAGCAATTTCTCCATTTTATTGCTCCTTCCCGCGCCGCGCCCGGCTATGAGAGCGGTAATTCAGCCGTCCGAAGGCGTCTGCGCGCCAATGTACTGGCCCGGCGTAACGCCCTCCAGCTCTTTGAATTTACGGATAAAGTAATAAGGATAGGTAAAACCGACCGCCTCGGACACCGCATTGATGCTCATGGAGCCGTCCGCCAAAAGCTCCTTGCTTCTCTGAATACGCTTATAGGTGATATACTCGGAAAAGCTGCGGTGGGAAGCCTCTTTCACGATGCGGCTGATGAGGTTTGCCGAAAGGGAAAGCTCTTCTGCAATTTTGCTCAGGCAGATATCATTTTGGCAGAAATTCTTTTCGATATATTCCAGGACCACTGTGTTGACGTTATTTTCCGGCTCGCGCGGGCGGTTGGTGATCTGTACGAGAATCTCGTGGACATAGCCCACAAATACCGTGTACACCTCGTCCAATGTCACGCACGCGTCAAAACCATGCCGTGCGGGACGTTCTATGGGGATGGGCAGAGTCTCCAGCCGCAGGGAGATGTTTTCCTGCATCACGGCCAAATAGCGGTTGATCTCGCTGTCCTTGATGAGGTAGCCACCACTGCGGAAATCCGCAAATATCTCGTCAATATGCCGCAGGCACGCTTCTCCCTTGCCCGCCATCAGATTGTTGATGATGTGCCGTTCGTGACGCACGGGGAAAGGATAGCCGGGCAGAGTCGTATCGATTTTTTCCCAAACGATCACCTGCTGGGGGAACAGATATTGGTAGCGGAAGGTCTCGCAGCATTCCCGGTAACCGTCGCGCAGCTGTTCCACTCCTGTTTTCACCTGGGACACCACGCAATAAGCTTTTTCCCCCGCCCGGAATGTGGCGCACATTTTTTCGCACTGGGTACGCACATGCTGGCGAAACTGAATGTCCCCGTAATGGCGGATGTTGCCGAAGATGATGGCTATGGTTTCGTCGGACATCTTGATGACGAGGAATTGGTAATCTTTCTCGTTTTCCGCGGACATTTTGATGCTTTGGTTCAAAAATTCCTCGGCGTCCGCATGAGATGCGATGCGGAACACTCCCACCACATGGTTTTTGCACTCCTGCATCGACCTGTCCCAAAACGTAGTATCGGCCGAACCGCCCGACTTCGCAAGAAAGTCCCTCAGATTCGATTTTTTAGCCACCTGCACCATCTTGCGAATGGGCAGAGTGGAATATATAACCGATACGATGGCCACGACCATCGTTACGCACAACGCGCCCAGAATCCAGGAGGAAAACCGCAGAAGGCCGGATTCCAGCGGCGGCACCGTGCTCTCAAACACAAATGTGAAGCCTAAAATGCTGGAATATGCCTCGGAACGGATCACGTCATCCTTCTGAGGCAGCTCGTTCTGTTTCACAAACAGATATTCCGAATCCCGATGGAAAACCACGTAGCCTTCCTTGTCGACGATATAAAAATTCTTATTCTGTTCCAGCTCAAAATCCCGCAGAATCATTGAATACAGCGAACGGGTGTTCACATTTACGCACAGGTAGACCGTGCCGTTCCGGCTGGCCGTCGGCACAACATAGCTGATGATGAGCGGCTGCTTGCGCAGATCCGACATTGCTGCTGTGGAATGAAGCAGATGCGGAGCCACTTGATATGGCTTCGCTGCGGAATCCTGCTCAAAAACCACTTTGTCGCCAAAATTTTCCAGTGGAGTGATGGAATATGGCATGGAGATAGAGCTGTACACCATTCCCTCTTCTTCATAATACAGATATGCCGAATGGACATACGGGTTCATCACACTGATGGAACCCAGCATGTCCAATATCTTTGTTTTGGCTTGCGGATCCTGCCGCTCCCCGGCCGAAAGATGGAACAGCTCCTGATTGTTGAAGGCTGTATCGTGTGCGATCTCTTTAACGTTCTGCATGTACAGCTCATATACGGACGCCATCTGGCTCGCCATGATCTCGTTGGATTCGGCCATGTTTTTCTGATAAGAGCTGCGTTCAGATAAATAAAAAAGCAGCATCGTGAGCATAGCAAAAACCACCAGCAGCACCGCAATGATCGTCAGCAGTTTTTTCCTGATCCTGTAAAGTGCAAACTCATTTTTATATTTTCTGAAAAAAGAATTCTTCATCCTCCACCGTATCCCTTTCCACATTCCCGCTTTTTCCGGCAGGCCCATGCCGGCGCCGCGTGCCGCTGCTGCGGCGCACGGCACTCCTGCCTGCAAAATTTCACTCTTTAATAGTATATGGGTTTACGGTCCTTGTCAAAAGTCCTTTCAGCCAGAGCGCAAAAACGACTCTCGCGCCCCGCAGCGCCGGTATTATTTCACACGGATGGAAAAACGGCGGTCAAAATTTGTCACGTCGTTGAAATAGAGGTTGAACCGGTCCTCCGACGCCGGCACGGCGCCAAAGAGCCCCTTGATCACGTCATTCACAGCAAACCCCGGCCCGACGGAAACCGTATCCTTTCCGTCAAACAATTCCAGTTCGCCCTTTGCGGCGACCAAAGAGCCTCCGGCATTCGCCGGAATGCGATATCCTTCGCCGCGGATAAGTACATTGGGCAGAATGCCGAACTCAAACCGGATGGTGGAGGCGGGGCAGCCCCAGGTCTGCACGCGGATATCAAAGCCGTCGTCCACCGGCGTGACGGTGGCTTTCACCTTCACTGAAAGATGACCGGACGTCCTGCGCCTGGAGTGGTCCATCTCCCACCAGTCGTTCGTGCCCTGATATTCACCGAAGGGCTGATAATATTGGCCCGTGCCCTCATATTCCATCTCGTAACCGTCCCCGCAGGGACGGATATTCTCCATCAAGAGGTGGCGGCAGTTGAAAAAGCTGATGCCGCCCTTGATGTAAAAATCGATGCCGCCCTTTTTCAGGAACAGAAACGCGGGTTGACGCTCCACCGCCCACAGGTTGAGGCCTCCTCGGGAAAGGCGCAAAAGGCCCGAGCCCTTCAGCAGCCGGTCCACCTCAAACAACTCCGGACCGGCGGGGGCGGGCAGGTTTTGAAAGACCTCCGGAAACAGCATCAGGTCCTCTGCCGCAAGCGGAAAAGGCCGGCCGCAGCGGATACAGGCCTCAAGCTGCGCCGTACCTATGGCGCGCAGCGCCTCATCATGCAGTGCATGGCCGCACAACAGGTATTGGTAAGCATATTTTTCCGCGTAGGGTGCGGTGCCCTTGTCCTGCCGACGGGAGTTCTCGGTGAAGATAGAAAAATCCGTGTGATAAAAGACGGGCATCATTTCCAGATTGCGGCGCACATATTCCAGCAGCTCTGTTTTTCCCAGATCCTGCGCCAAAATCAGCAACGCGCGGTTGTTGATCTCGTTGTATCCGCCCGCTGAACGCTCGGCATATTCCCCGTCCTCATTGCAATCAATATGCTCGGCCAGATACTGATCGATGCGCGCCACATAGCGCTCGTCGGGCATAAGCGTATTGAGCAGTGCCAGCGCGGCCGAGATGACCCAGCGGTGGTTCGGAGTATGAAACCCTTCCTCCACCATGCCGTCGCCCATGCGGCGCAGCACAAGAAACAGCTTTTTCTGAAATGCTTTTTCCTCTGGTGTCTCGGCCTTTACCAGCTTGGCGGGCTTTGCCAGCGCCAGTGTGACAAACGCTGTGTCCGGCGCAGAGTGAAAATTGCAGGAATAATAGTCCATCGTGCCGTCGGGGTGCAGGTGGTTCAGAAGATGCTGCACCAGGCCGTCGGCGCAGGCCAGTGCGCGGGGGTCTTTGTAATACCGGCTCTGAGGGCAGAAATACAGTGTCATCGGTTTTGCCGCGGCCGAGCCGCAGTTCTGCGCCACTACGCCGAAATCCTTGTTGTAGTATCCGCCGAAATCCGGGTCCTGCGGGTCGGTGATCTGGTACTTCTCCAGCATTTCAAATTCTTTTTCATATTCTGCAACGCTGCGCTGCAATAAATCCATTCTCATTACCTTCTTTATTTATATGTTGTGTTCCGCGTGGGCAACTCACAGCAGGCCCTGCGCGTCCCACACCAAAAGCTCCACCAGCATCATAAGCGCCAGATTCTGGCCATAACCTGTGGGCCGCAGAGGAACATTTTTATAATATTCCAGCGTATCCGCCACGATGGTACCGTAGGACACCTGCCCCACCAGGCCGTCGGGCCCGATATGAGCCCGCACCGCCTGTGCGGCGCGCAGCGCCGCATCTCTGCACGACGCAGGCAGCAGCCCCGCGCGAACACCTTTCAGCAGCCCGTAGGCGAAGCCCGAGGAGCCGGAAACCTCAAGATAAGAATCTTCCCGGTCCACCAGCGTGTGCCAAAGCCCATCCGGGGATTGATAGCGGCACAGAGCTGCCGCCTGTGCGCGGTAAGCATCCAGGATCAGGTCGCTCTCCCACTCCTCCAGCTCCAGCAGGCCCGGCAGCTCGGCCGCCGCGATGGTGAACCAGCAATTTCCACGCGCCCAAAATGCGCCTGCATAATTGTCCATGCGCTCAAACGACCAACCGTGGCACCACAGCCCTGTCTTTTTATCCGAGAGATAGTGTATGTGCAGCATAAACTGCTTTTTGCATTCTCCCGCGTACCGCTCGTCGCCCGTGATGGAAGCGATCTTCCCCATGAACAGCACCGCCATGAATACCGTGTCCGCCCAAAGCTGCTGGTTGTTGTCAGAGTCGATGGTGACATGCTGAAACCCGCCCATCTCGGTTTTTGGCAGGCCGTCCAGCAGCCACTCTGCACAGGACTCACAGTAGTCACGATACTCTTCCCTGCCTGTTTCCTCGTACAAAAAGCACAGTGTGAGCAGCGGCGCCATCGTGTTGATGTTGTGTACGATGGGTCTGTTCAGCTTGGTATCGAACCACTGTGTCAGATACTCCAAATACCGCCGTTCTCCGGTGAGCCTGTAGTATTTCCAGATGCCGTACAGCGCCACTCCCTGGGACCAATCCCAGATATCCATATCGAACAGGATGTTGTTGTCATTCTTTTCGTCGTTGATGATATTCTCCAGTATCTGCGTGCTCACCCGGTATAATTCCGTGCGGTCCATCTCCCTGTCACTTCCTTTCTCTCATTCAGCGCGGCAGCGTGTTGAGCGCGCGTTCCAGGTCCTCAATGAGCGTATCCGCGTCTTCCAGCCCCACCGAAATGCGCACCAGTCCCTGCGGGATTCCTTCAAACTGCAACATCTCCCGGTTCGGGTTCAGGCCCGGCGTGTTTACGACGCTTTCAAAGCCGCCCCAGCTCGGCCCCTCCTCAAAAACATCGAGGGATTTTACCATCGCGTGGATGGCTTCGTTGTCTGCATCCGGCACGAAGCTCATCAGGCCGCTGTACCCTGTCATCTGTGTTTGAGCCAGCGTATGTCCTTCGTCTGTTTCCAGGCCCGGGTAGCACACGCTGCGCACGCGGGGATGTTCCTGCAGAAAACGCGCCACCTTATCTGCCGAGGCGCTGTGCCGCGCCATGCGCACCTCCAAAGTACGCAGGCTGCGGATGAGCAGCCATGCGGCAAACGGGTCCATGCACGCGCCCCAGGAAGCGCGCTGTCCGCCGCGAAGAGCGTCCATACGCTCTTCGCGGCCCAGCACCACGCCGCCCAGCACGTCGCTGTGGCCGCCGAGATATTTGGTCGCGGAATGGATGCTGTAATCGATTCCCAGTTCCAGCGGCTTCTGGTACAACGGCGTTGCCCAGGTATTGTCGATCACCGTTACCGCGCCGCAGGCGTGCGCCTGGGCTGCGATCTCGCGCAGCGGCAGCACCCGAAAAATATTGGACGATGGGGATTCCAGATAAAACACCCTGGTGTTCGGCCGCAGGCTGCGCTCGATCTCTTCCGGCGTAAAGCGCTCCAGATATGTTACCTCCACGCCATACTTTTTCATCTCTGTATCCAAAAAGCCGATGACGGGATGGTAGGCGCTGCGCAGAGCCAGCACATGGCCGCCCGAGTGCAGCAGTGAGGACAATGTGGCTGTGATGGCCGCCATGCCGGAGGCGAACACACGTGCTGCGGGCGCATGCTCCAGCGCAGCCAGCTTTTTTTCCAGGATCTCGATGGTGGGATTGTTGATGCGCGAGTAGCTGTACCCATGCTCCTCATGCTTGCGGGTGAACAGTGTGTTTTGGAACAACGGCGGCACGATGGCCCCCAGGTAACGGTCATAATCATCGCCCAAATGCGCGCAGATATCTGCCGGGCGGCATGGTTTTTTCATTGTAATCGCCTCTTGCTCCCCCGCATTGCCACGGGGGAATTTATTTTCTTATTTATTCTTGCTCTCGTAAATCTTATCCACATCGCGCATGTGCGCCAGCATGATCTGTGCTTTCTGCACCAGCTGCCGGGGCAGCTGCGCAGAAAGAAGGAACGCGTCCTCATGCGCATCGTCCGCCACTATGGGGAAGAATGCCCCCGGCTCCCCATCCATCAAACGAAGCAGCTCGTAAGTATTGTCTATCTCTGCACGCGCAAGCTCGCCCAGCCTGCTGATGCGCGCGTCGCCCTCAATGGGCCATTCTGTGCTGTATGCGGGCTGCTCGTCCGGCATGGTGTGATCCAGCACGTCCTGGTAGCAGGCGGCATTGCTCAGTGTACGGGACAGACACAGCAGCACACGCACACGCCGGGCTGTGACCGCCAGCTTGCCCCGCACTGCGTCGTCATCGGTTTCAATGCTTTCAAACAGTACGGCGGCGCGTTCCAAAGCCGGCGTCATTTTAAGTACAGAAAGCCTCAGAATGCGCGTGGCCGTGAAACCCTTCACAAAATCCATGCCCTGGATATTCAAAAGGTCACGGGCCTGCTCTTCGGTCGTCGCCTGGAACAGGAACGGAGCGTAATATGCTGTTTCCTCTTCGGTGAGTGCGGCCGGTACCGGGACCAGAGGACGGTTGATGACGCGCTCCGCGATCAGCGGCATCCAGATAAAATTGTCAAAATGCAGGTCGGACATGATCCGCGCCGCGTCATCCAGTGCGCACCATGCATCCAGCAGCTTGGAGGCCTGCGCTTCGCCCACGATCTGTGCCGCCACATGCCGCAGCACATTCATCAGCTGTGCGGTATCCTGAGGCCGCATCTCGCGGTATGCGTCCAAAATGCGTATATACTCATTGAACTCCGAGCGGTGGATCACAGCCTTGATGTATTCGCTTTCAGAGCTGGCCGCCGCATGCAGCTTGCGAACGAAATCCACTGTCATGGGCAACGTCTGCATCGGACGCACATGCTCGATGAGGTCGCTGAGCATATGGTATACCGGCTTTTTTCCATGCATATCACGGCCCGTCACAAGCTGGCCCGGCTTCAGGCTGGTCCAAGCGGCGTCCATGGAAGCCTCCGGCGCCTTGTAGCCGAAGATATCGCTTGTGATATCAATGAGTGTTTCACGCCCCTGGGAGCGAGCGGCGTCGTACAGGACCTGCAGGAAACCAACAATCCGGTCCGCCATGCTCACCTTGCGGCAGGCCTCGGGCCCGTTGGGACCGTTGTACAAGCCCGTGGACCAGCACACGCCCGCGCCGCTGTCGTTGGTGATGATCTGGAAAAAGCCGATGTCCACCTCGGCGCACAGGCGCTGCATGGCTTCATAATACAGCCCGCGCACCTCTTCATTGTCAATGCAGGGGGAGAAATACATGTCGCGGGAGCGGCGCGGATGGTCGCATCGCGGGCCGCGCCAGGCGGGGTGGTCCAGATACGCCTGTTCGGGCAGATAGAACGGGTCGATGACGACCACAGCCGCCTGCATGCCGTATTTTTTTACAATTTCGCTGCGCCTGCGCACAAGCTCCAGGTTTCTGCGCGCGTAGTCTGCATCCAAATAGGGCTCCAGTGCCCTTGGCACCACCAACTTGAACAGGCAGGTCTGAAGCATTCCCCAGTTGGGGTAGGGGTCGCCCGGATGGGTCGACCACTCCTCAAAGCGCTTGGGCACATCCATTACGTACATGTGTGTCGCCCCTGCCTGCGCGGCCTGTACGGCTTCCCGCTCAAACGCCTGCAGGCTCTGGGGCTCGTAATTCCGTTCGTGGAAAAAATGCAGCATATATTTCTTTTCCATGCGTATCTCCCTCTTTCTTCCGTTGACGCCTTTGTTTCATTTTTAATGTTCCGGCTGCCCGGCCAATACATCCTCATAGCTGCCCCATGTTCCCGCGCGCTGCAGCACTGTCACAAAGTCCAGCTGGTTGCAGCGGTTGGGATAGGCGGAAAACAGCGTCTTACCGCGGTGATCCACACGGCTCCCATCGATCATACCGTAGGTACGGCCGTCGCTGACAAGGAATTTTGCATCCGTCTCGAACGCGCCGTAGCTTGCGCGCCCCACCTCGTAAGAGTATGTTGGGCGCAGATTTTTGTCCTCGATACACGCCCCGTCGTCGCATTGGATGCCGATGGTATACTCCAGCCCATCCGCCTTGAGCTGCACCGTCAGACTGCGTCCCATGCGGGTGTGAGCGGTACGCAGGGAATGGACGATTCCAAGCGCCCGGGCGCGCTGCGCCTCTATCTCCTGCTTCGTTTCGCCTGTTTCGGGAATCAACAGGGAAACATAGGAATAATACTCATTCGCGCCGTAGTACCGGCTCGTATAGCAGGAGAGCGCCGTCTCCTGTCGGTAGTTGCGGCGCTGTGCCTCCATGGAATATGAAACGCCTTCACCGGCAAATGCAATACACAGAGACTGCTGCGCGTGGGCGCGGGGTGCGGATTTGTAGCGGTGGAAATGCATCAGTCCCTCAGCCGTCTCCTCCTGCACACGGTACACGCCCGGCTCCACCGGAGAAATATGTTCCGCGTGGTACATCACGCCTGTCGTCATTTCCTGCGCTGCCCGGGGATGCACGGTGTCCACCACTACGAACGCATTTGCCGCTTTGAGATAAACGATGTGGCGGTCGGCGTCTGCATTGTGGAAATCGTCATACAGCCGCGTCTTAATGACCTCAGCGCCTGCAAACTGATGGAAGAACAGCTTTTCCGTGCGCACAGGCAGATAATCGCCGATATTTTCAGCATATTCCAAAAAGCCGTTTTCCCGGAACATCCGCCCGTTGCGCATCACCAGACGGTTGTGGTAAAAGTCTGCACGATAATGGCCGTTCGTGGTAAAGCTGTCCCGGTAGCCGCCGTCCCGCAGCAGCACCGCACCGCCCGAGCACAGCGCACAGATGGACTGCTCATCCGCGTGCCCATGATGCGGCTTTTCCGCATGGACGGGGATGGTATTCTGTAAGTAATCCCTTGTCAGTTTGCCGTAGGGCCCCACGTCCCTGTAATTGTACAGAAGATAGGTGGAATCCTCACGCCAGCCGTCGCGGAAAACAGCCTTCTTTCCCACCAGCTCGTCCAGCACCTCACAGCTCAGAAGCCCCGGTTCTTCCGGCTGGATGCTGTCGTCCGCCCATACAAAAGCATTCGTCATGCCCCGTTCATACTGTACGCCGTTGTCCATGGTACGGTTTTTCACCATGTTGCGGAACTGGCGCTCAATGGCATATTTCAGCACACCGTCATTGTGCCGCTTTGCCATCAGCTCCATCGCACCCAAACTCAGGCACGTGGAAGTGCCCGAATCGAACCTTGTATCGCCGAATTCCGGCAGCCCGCCCGACGGCAGAAGCATCGCCGTATAGTAATGGCAGTAATAGCTCAGGATCTGCTCGATCCGGAAATTCCATACACCGCGGTACTGAGTGTACTCCGCGATGCTGTTCACCCACAGGCCCAGATAGCTTGTGGCGTCCTCGATGGACCAATTGCCGAGGCTGTCTTCAAACAGCATATCCGCCAGCTTCAGACAGCGTGCGGCGGACGCGTTTTGCGGGAACAGCCTTGCAAACAGCAGCAGCGCGATGGCCCGCAATGTGGCGCGGTTGTGCCGTCCCCATTCGCAGTCGCGGAAGATGTGGTTGATCTCCGCATAGCACAAGGTCTCCAGCCTGTTCCATTCCGCCTGCGTGAATGCGTCGCGGCCGATGATGTACAGCCCGCGCAGCACCGGAGTAAATGAGAAAATCGTTTCCACCACCTGGAAATGCCAGGGGTCCGTATCATTTTCCTCCAACACCTCCAGCGGATTTTTAGAGGGACCTTCGATGGGCTTCCCATCCTCCTGCTTATATATAAAAGGTAAGGAGCCATCCTCATAGCGCTGCACCAGCTCATCCTGCACGGAGAAAAATATTCCCAGGCATTCTTTTACCCGTTCCAGCCATTCCGCTTTTCCTGTATAATGATACATTGCCGCGTCCAGCACCGTCAGATGCCCCAGCCAGGAAAGGGCCCACGTGTTCCCTGTCTCGAAAAAATCTTCTTTGTTTTTTTCAAGCTCCGCCCATTCTTCGCACCGTACCCGCTGCGACATTTCCGCAATATGCTGTGCGTATTCCTGCTTCAACATATTTCTCACTCCCTAATATCCCTCGTGGTTTGTACTCTGAAGACGGCCCATTCCAACATCGGGGCGCCTTCTTTCACTTGCATGATAAAGCATCTGCACCGTTTAAAGCAATAGTAAAATAACCAAGCCAGTGATATTAATTGTGCGCCTTGCACAACACGGCCTGTTCTTTGCAGCCGAAGCGGTATTTTGCCGGTATACCGCAGTAAAAAGGGGCGTCGCCTCCCTCCTCTTTTGCCGCTGCTTTTTGCCAGAACCCGGCAATTTTGCCGCCATTTACGGTTTATTTACAGGATTGCAATAATAAATTTATTTTTTAAATAATATTATACCGCCATTTGCACAAAAACCAATCCACTATCAAAAATTTATTGTGCATTTAATCAAATTGCTATATTCAAATCCCATTGGCATGCCGTACAATAAGACTCGAAAAGAGACACGGTGCGCGGCAGACGCGCGCTTGAAGGAAGGATGGTCACCTTATGAGACACTCCCGGTTGCAGCCGCAAACGATGCACAGCCGGTTCCAGGCTTCCATGCGGTATATCTGGCGGTACAAATATTTATATCTGCTTTTGCTGCCCGCCGTTCTGTATTTTTTGATTTTTCATTATCTTCCCATGTACGGCGTTATCATCTCCTTTAAGGACTTCAATTTTAAAAAAGGCATTCTGGGCAGCGAATGGATCGGGCTGGAAAATTTTGAATATATGTTCGGTCTCAACGATTTTTACCGCGTATTCTGGAACTCCTTCTGCCTCAGTTTCCTCCGGCTGGTATTCGAGTTTCCCATTCCCATCATTCTGGCTCTGCTTTTGAACGAGATTGGCGGGAAACGGTTCAAAAAAATAACGCAGACCGCCATTTATCTTCCCCATTTTCTTTCTTGGGCGGTGATTGGCGGCATTCTGGTAAACTTCCTTTCCCCCACGTGGGGTGTGGTGAACCAGATCATCCAGCAATTGGGATTTGACCCCATCTTTTTCCTGGGCGACCCCAAATATTTCCGCACCACCGCGGTAATCTCCTCCATCTGGAAAGAAGCAGGCTGGGGCACCATCATCTACCTTGCGGCCATTACAGGCATTGACGTGGAACAGTATGAAGCCGCCACAGTTGACGGCGCAAACCGCTGGCAGCGCCTGATCCATATTACGCTGCCCAACATAAAGACCACTGTTATCCTGATGCTGATCCTGCGCATGGGCAGCATCATGTCCAACGGCTTTGAACAGATCTATACGCTGCAGAACACGCAAAACCTTGCCGTGTCCGAGGTATTTGAAACATACACCTACCGTGTTGGCTTGCTGGGCGGCCGGTTCTCCTTCGCCACCACCGTCGGGTTGTTCGCGTCTGTTATCAGCATGATATTCCTGTTGACGACAAACTTCATCTCCAAAAAAATGGGTGAAGAAACGATTTTCTAATTTGAGAGGAGGCGCCCCGGCATGCTTGCTTTGGCAAAACGTTCCAATAAAATCAAACGGTCGCTTGGAGACAGGACATTTTCCATCTTCAACCACCTTTTCCTCGGTTTCTGCGCAGCAGTCTGCATATTCCCCCTGTTTTATGTATTCATGTATTCCATCACCCCCTATGAAGATTATCTGGCTGACCCTCTGCGCATTTTTCCGCCGGAGGTCACATTCACCGCTTACAAAGAACTGTTCACCTTTCCCCTGATGAAAACGGGATATTTCTCCACCATCTTTGTCACCGTTGTGGGGACCGCGCTCAACATCTTTTTGCTCTGCATCACCGCCTACCCGCTCTCCAAGCGCAATCTTAAGGGGCGCAATGTTATCATGGCCCTGATCACCTTTACCATGTTCTTCAACGGCGGTATGATCCCCAACTATATGCTGATTCGGAATCTCAAGCTGCTGGACACTTACTGGGCGCTGATCCTGCCGGGCGCCATCAGCGCATATAATCTGATTCTGATGCGCAACTTTGTGGCGGCCATCCCTCCCAGCCTGGAAGAAGCCGCCTACATCGACGGTGCCAACGAGCTGCAGATCCTGTGGAAGGTGATCGTCCCCCTGTGCAAGCCCGCGCTGGCCACCTTTACGCTGTTCCACGCTGTGGGACACTGGAACGGATATTTCAATGCCACCATGTATATCAACAGCCGTGACAAATGGCCCTTGATGCTGATCGTCCGCGAGATGGTTGCGGAAAGCGGCACCAGCATGGTGCATCAGTCCGCCACTGCGATAGAAGATCTGGCGCAGCCGTTCACACTGCAAATGGCAATCATCATTTTTACGATCATCCCTATCCTGTGCGTATATCCTTTCGTGCAGAAGTATTTCATGAAAGGGATGCTCATGGGCTCTGTAAAAGGCTGAGTCCGCCTGTATATTCTTCCTGTATTATTCTGCACCGGGCAGTGCAGAAATAATAGAAACCCAAATGAAAGAAAGTGAGGATGTTCCATGAAAAAGCGCATTTTAGCCCTGGCTCTTGCCGCGATCATGCTGATGGTGCCCTTCACCGCATGTTCGTCAAGCTCTTCTTCCACACCCGCCGCCTCCGCGTCTGCGGCCGGCACGGGCAGCAGCTCCACGGCTTCCGCGGAGCCGGATAATTCTCCCATCACGATCACCGTATTGAACCGCGTAAACGCTGAAATCGTTCTTGACGACAACCCCATGCTGGCGGCCGTGGCTGAAAAGACCGGCGTCACGCTGGAGATCGAAGCACCGCCGATCAGCAACTATACCGACCGCCTGCAGCTTGTAATGGCCTCCGGCGATCTGCCCGACATCATTTACACCTGGGAATTCGACCAGAACTACGAAAAATGGGCCAATGACGGCCTGATCCTCCCGCTGGACGAGTACATTGAAGACTATCCCAACCTGATGGCCAACATCAGCGAAGGCCAGTGGGGCAAGGCCCGTGTCGGCGGCGCCGACGGCCAGATCTATGCCGTGCCCCGTCCCACCGGCAGCGCCTCCTGGGGCGTGATCTCCAATGACGAATGGCTGGAGAAACTCGGCGTGGACATGCCCACCACACCGGAGGAAGCCTATGAATACGGCAAGCTGGTCGCTACACAGGACCCGGATGGAAACGGCAAGAACGATACGTTCCTGTATTCCCCGTACGGCCTGTGGGCGGACTGCTGGATGATCTTCCCCTTCCTGCCGTTCTCCCTGCAGCACGCCGCGTCCTACCTGCCCGACCGCGACGGCGAATACAAGATCAAGGAAAAAATGGACGGCTACATGCCCTATCTGGATTTCATGCGCAAAATGTATGCTGAAGGCATCATTGACCCTGAATTCTTCACCAACAAATATTACGACGACCAGACCAAGTTCAAGCAGGGCCGCGTTGCGCTGCTGCATGGCGGCATTACCAATATTCCTGAATTTGCCGCGAAGGACGTTCCCAATGCCGCGGAGATCTACAGCTTCCATCCCGCGCTCAAGGGCGAAAACGACGAAAAGCCCCGGAATGAAGCCGCTGCCGCGACCTGGGGCGGCTGGATGATCAACGCTGATGTGGACCCCGAAAAGCTGCCGCGTATCCTGTCCTTCCTGGACTGGGCCAACAGCGAAGAGGGCTTTGTCACCATCGCCGCCGGCGTGCAGGGCACCGACTATGAGTCCTACGATCTTTCGAAGCGCGAGCTGATCGTTACTGCTGAGCAGCAGGAGAACCGCACCGCCGATGTAAGCACTTATATGAACTTCGCCAATGCTTACCAGGGACAGGCTCTTTCCCTTGCCAATACGCCTGAACTGAACGAGTTCGCCATGAACAGCCTGACGGCGTTCCAGGCTGCTGTCGAACAGATCGACATCCCTGTTGTGAAATGCCCCGAGATTGACAACTGGGCTGCAGAAAACCCCGATATCGCCTCCCAGAAAGAGCAGATGGAAGTCAGCTACGTGGTGGGCGAGATTTCCAAAGAAGATCTGGAAGCCTTCCTGAATGACGTATACTTCCCCTCTGTTGCAGACGCCGAGGCGGCTTATATCGAAACCATGAACGCTTACAAAGCTGCGAACGGCTGAAAAACGGCCGGCCTGTAAACAGCATTTACAGAAAATTCCCCGCCTCCTTTTGGAAGCGGGGACATTTTCTGCCGGAGCACCGCCGTTTTCACTGGCTGCCGCAGTATTCTTCTGCCGCACAGATATCAACTTGAGACAAAGAGGTAGCATTATGAATGTTAGAGAACAATTCCATGCCATTATGGACGGAGCGCCGGTGGATGGGATGCCCGTCTTGGAGTGGGCGTACTGGTGGGATAAAACGTTGGACGGCTGGTACGGCGAAGGATTGCCGAAGGGGCTGGATGACCGTCAGATGCAGGACTATTTCGGCCTGGCACACCACAAACAGTTCTGGCTGGCCCACAAGGCAGAGGGCTGCCCCAAGGATGCTTCGCACGGCAGCGGCATCATCACGGATGAATCAGACTATGACGCCGTACGTCCCTATCTGCTGCCTGAAAATGCAGTATCCCGCCTTGCGTCCCAGCTGAATGCGCTGCGCGCTCCGCACGAAAGCGGCGACACGCTTGTATGGTATACGCTGGACGGCGCCTTCTGGTGGCCGCGCGTCCTGTTCGGCATCGAACAGCATTTTTATTCCTTTTATGACTACCCGGAACTGTACCACCGCATCTGTGACGAGCTTGTAGAGTGGCAGGTACGGATGGTGGACGAAATGGCGCAATATGTGAAGCCTGATTTCATGACCATCGCGGAGGACATGAGCTACAACCACGGGCCCATGCTCTCCAAAGCGCTTTTTGATGAATTTCTTCTGCCATATTACCGTCGCCTGATTCCGGAGATCAAGAAACACGGCACCCGTGTGTTCATTGATTCCGACGGCGATATTACCAGCGCGGTGCCCTGGTTCATCGAGGCGGGTATCGACGGTATCCTGCCTCTGGAGCGCCAGTCCGGCGTGGATGTGGCCAAGATCCGTGATCTGTACCCCGATTTCCTCATGATTGGCAGCTTTGACAAGATGTGTATGTTCCACACTCCGGCAGAGATCCGCGCGGAGCTGGAGCGCCTGCTGCCAACGATCCGCAAAGGCAAATACCTGCCGGCGATGGACCATCAGACGCCCCCGGGCACGCCGCTGGAAAATTACCGCGCCTATGTAGCGCTGATGAAAGAATACGGCGCGCAGGCCTGCGCGGACTGCAAAAAGTAAAAATTGCGCCAGAGGCTGCGGAAATTAAGACGCTCCCCACAGAAAGGCCCGGTCCTATTGGAAATAGGCCGGGCTTTTCTGCAAAAAGTAGGTTTTTTTACGGTTTCCCTCGGTTTTGCAAATAGGAAAAACATATACAAAATATATAATTAAATTAAACCCAATTCGGGAAAAACGTTACAGAGAAACAAAGGAGGAGCAATGTTATGAAGATGAAAAAAATCACCGCCATGGCGCTCGCCTGCGTGATGGTCCTGGGCCTGGCCGCTTGCGGCGGCACGTCCAGCAGCACCGGCACATCCGCAGATTCCGCTGCACCCGCTTCCAGCACAGGCACGGCGGCTGAACCCTGCGACCTTGTCGTAGCCTGGTGGGGCAGCCAGGGACGCAATGAAAAATTCCAGAGCGCTCTGGACCTTTACGCGGAGCAGAACCCCGGCGTCACCATCGAAAGCCAGACAAACGGCTTCAGCGACCACCTGACGGCGCTGTCCGCAGCCGCCGCCAGCAATGACATGCCGGACATGGCCATGCTGCAGGGCGCTTATTACCAGCAGTACGTGGACGGCGACCTGCTCGTCGACCTGACGCCGTATGTGGAAAGCGGCGCGCTGGATCTTTCCAATGTGTCGGAGGAAATTCTGGCCGCTACAACGATCGACGGAAAGCTGTACGGTATCTGTGCGGGTATGAATGCTCCCTCGCTCATTTACAACAAAACCCTGTTGGATGAGGCCGGCATCACCATTGAGGACAATATGAACCTGGACCAGTTCGCTGAAAAGTGCGCCGAGATCTACGAAAAAACAGGTTACCGCAGCTTCATCAGCAACCCAGCCACAATGATTGAAGCATTGGTGCGCGGCGAAGGCAAGATTTTGTTTGAGACAGACAAGCTCGGCGTGGAAAGCGCCGAAGAGCTGCAGCCCTATTTCGCCCTGCTTGAGCGCGGCCGTGAAGAGGGCTGGCTGATGGATTACAGCCTGACGGTCGGCCTGGACGCCACCGAAGAGCAGCCGATCATTTACGGCACCACTCCGGAAACGAGCTCCTGGTGCAGCTTCTTTTACTCCAACCAGGCCGATGCCATGCAGCAGGCCGCTCCGGAGGGAATTGAGCTTGCCTTGACCACCTGGCCTTTGGAAAAGCCGAAGGAATCCAACTACCTGCGCGAGGCCATGAGCTGGTGCATTCCCAACCAGGGCGGCAACATCGACCAGGCCGTCGCCCTGCTGAACTGGTGGATCAACTCTCCCGAAGCGAACGAGATCATCATGGCCGAGCCGGGCGTGCCCGCTTCCAGCGAGGCTGCCAAGGCCATTGAGCCGGGCCTTTCTGATATCCAGAAAAAGATTTTCACCTACATCAACGACGTCATCACGCCGAACTGCTCTCCGGCCAACCCGCCCGCCGGCGCCGGCAGCAGCGAGGTCACCAGCCTGATCACGGACCTTGAAGAAAAAGTGTACTACGGCGAAATCACGGCTGAAGCGGCTGCACAGGAATTGTTTGAAGAAGGCAACCGCATTATGAGCGAGGCAGCCGCCCAGTAAGGAATCTATACCGCCAGCCGGCCTTTTCCAAAAGTCCGGCTGGCATTTTTATCAAACGACGCGGAGGGTCAACATGAAAAAAGAGCGAAATTCCAAGCTGGGGTACGCAAAAAACGGCTGGCTTTATAAAGAAAAAACAGCAGGCTATATTTTTTCGGCCCCCTTTATCTTCGGCTTTCTGTTTTTTGTCATTGTCCCGGTGGCAACATCCCTGTATTACGCATTCTGCAATTACAACATTCTAAAGCCCGCCCGCTGGGTGGGTCTCAAAAACTTCATCGACATTTTCCAGGACCCCACATTTTACAAGGCTCTGGGCGTCACGCTGAAATTCGCATTCATCTCTGTGCCGCTCAAGCTGGTGTTTGCGCTGATCGTGGCGCTGATTCTGCTGAAAGGCACCAAGCTGACACCGTTTTACCGTGCCGCGTATTATCTGCCCTCTATCCTGGGCTCCTCGGTGGCCGTTGCCATCCTGTGGAAGCGCATGTTCGCGGTGGACGGCCTTGTCAACAAGCTCCTCGGCATCCAGTTCGCATGGCTGGGCAGTACCACAGCCGCCCTGTGGGTCATCATTCTGCTGGCAGTCTGGCAGTTCGGTTCGTCCATGCTCATTTTTCTGTCCGCTATGAAACAGATTCCCCCGGAACTTTACGAAGCGGCGCGTGTGGACGGCGCCGGCGGCATTTATTCCTTCTTCCGCATCACGCTGCCGCTGCTTACGCCCACGATTTTTTTTAACCTCGTCATGCAGCTCATCAACGGCTTTATGGTGTTTGCCCAGGGGCAGATCATCACGGACGGGAAACCCATGAATTCCACGTTGTTTTACGTTTTGTACATGTACCAGCAGTCTTTTGAGTACAGCAAGGTCGGCTATGCGGCCGCCATGGGCTGGATCCTGCTCGTGCTGGTAGCGCTGTTCACAGGCCTCCTGTTCAAGACGAAAAAATACTGGGTCTATGAATAAGAAGGGGGAATAACAACATGCGCGTAAAAAAAAGGATTTCCCGCATTGCCTACCACACCGTAGTGCTCGCGGTGGGTTTTGTGATGATCTATCCCCTTTTGTGGATGGTGATGAGCTCCTTTAAAGAAAGCAGCACGATCTTCCACACTGCGGGACAGCTGCTGCCTACGCAGCCCACGCTGGAAAACTACGCCAACGGCTGGAAAGGCTTTTCTCACACGACCTTTGCCACCTTCTTCAAAAACACATTTTTCGTGGCCGCCATGGGAACGGTCGGCTCCATCGTGTCTTCACTTCTGGTGGCCTACGGGCTTTCGCGCCTGCGCTTTCGGCTGCGGGGCCTGCTGTTTGCGCTGGTGCTTCTCACCATGATGCTGCCGGGGCAGATCCTGATGATCCCGCAATACCTGTGGTACAATCAATTGGGATGGATCAATACATACAGCCCGCTCATTGCTGAATTTTACTTTGCTACACAGGGCTTTTTCGTCTATCTGCTGATGAACTTCATGGATGGTATCCCCAAGGATTTGGACGAAGCGGCGAAAATCGACGGCTGCTCGTATTATTCCATCTTCTCGCGCATCATCCTGCCGCTCTCCACTCCAGCCATCGCAACCGTTGCGATTTTCTCGTTCATGAACCGCTGGAACGATTATATGGGGCCGCTGCTGTATTTGAAGCGCACAGAAAAATACACCATCAGCCTGGCGCTGAAGCTCTTCTGTGACCAAACCTCAAGTTCGGATTATGGCGCGCTGTTTGCAATGTCCACACTCTCGCTGGTTCCCATCTTCCTGATTTTCGCTTTTATGCAGAAATATCTCACCGAAGGCGTGGCCACCTCGGGCATCAAGGGATAACCTCCCGGAAAAGGAGCGTACCGGTATATGGATATGGCAAGGATGCAGGCGGTGGCCGATAAGACACGCGCCTTTTATGAAACAAACACCGCGGGCTGTGCACTGCTGAAGGTAAAGGAAATCGCCACCCAGCCCCAGCCCGCGCTGTGCCTTACAGACTATAACTTTCCCAAGGACATGCGCCGTTATCTGGATGACCGCGCCGCGCGGCTGCTGCATGCGATGGCGCTGCGGGACGGCCTGGCAGACGATACCCTGCCGGCTCTCGCGCCGTGGTACGGCATTGCGGAGCACAGCGCCTTCCTGGGCGGAAAGGTCACTTTTGGAGAGGACACCAGCTGGCAGGACCCGGTGCTGGAAGACGCATGCGGGCTTTCCGCCCTGGCTATGGATGAAGCCAACCAGTCGCTGCGCCTTGTTGTGGACGGCATCGCATATCTGCGCGAACGGTATGAAGGACAGTTTTTCCCGATGACGCGCGGTGTTTCGGGCGCCCTGGAAATGGCAAACACGCTGCGGGGCAGCGATTTCTTTTATGATTTTTATGAAGACCCCGACGCGCTGAAAGAGCTTCTGAAGTATTGCGCGCACGCGCTTGTATGGTATTACGACAAGCAGCTTGAAGCCGCGGGACAGGTATTCGGCGGCACCATCACCGGCTTTGGAGAATGGCTGCCCGGCAGGGCCGTGGGACAGCTCTCCGAGGACACCACGACCATGATCTCCCGGGCGCAATTCGAGGAATTCGGCCGCCCGCTCACACAGGAGATATGCACGCATTATGACTCTGCCTTCATGCACACGCATGCGCTCAGCGAACATTCACTTCCCGCCATTGCGTCTATCCCGGGCATCCGTGCCATGGAGCTTTCGTCCGACCCCAACACCGACCGGGCCGTCGAGGTCTATAAACGCAACCGCGAGGCGCTGGCGGGGCCTGTTCCCGTGCTGCGGCTGACGCGCGGGGAGATCGAGAGCAATTTCGAGCTGCTGAAGAGCCAGAAAACCATCGTATGGTACGACGCGTCCTGCATGGAGGATGCACAGGATATGGCGGCACTGTTCGCGCGTGAATTCCCTGTGCGCTGACAGGACGGCAGTGCCGTACAAAAGGAGGAAAAGGCTGCAATGATCGGAATATTCCAGGGAAGCATGACCGCCAAGGAGCGTGTGCTGCGCATGTTCAACCATGAAAAAGCAGACCGCGTGCCCGTCAATTATCTTGCCAACCCCGCCATTCACAAGCGTGTTGCGGCGGCTTTGGGCGTACCGGCGGACAAAGATGCTGTGGATGACGCGCTGGGCGTGGACTTCAAGGAATTGATGCCGCGCTACACGGGCCGCCCGCTGTTTTCTCCACGGGAGGGACGGCGTGTCAATCCCCTCACCGGCGCTGTACAGCGCTGGGTGCCAAACCAGGACGGCGGTTATTGGGACCACTGCGATTTCCCGCTGGCGGAAGCCGACGACGAGACCATTGCAAACTGGCCCGTGCCGGACCCGGACGATTTCGACTATGATGAATTGCTTGACCGCTGCAAGCTTTACCGCCATAAAGCCGTTCATTTCGGGCACCCCGGCGTCTCCGATGTGATGAACAACACCGGCATGATCCGCGGTATGGAGAACATTTACATGGACCTTGCGCTGGAGACCGAAAGCGTGATGACGCTGCTGGACCGGCGCATGAAGGCCGAGCTTGCCATGTTCGAACGCGCGCTGGACAAATGC